>NZ_JAYGJQ010000006.1 GCF_035013165.1 Bacteriovorax sp. PP10 | reverse complement strand
TTGTAGTGTTCACAAAAAAACTTCCTCTTCATCTACCGTATTCCAATCCGCATCTTTTTCTTTTTATCATCTCATGCTTTTCGAGTAAGCACATAACTATTTCTCGTTCTTTCATTCTTTTTTCGCGCACACTTTCAACATTCACAATCTTCTTAAGCTCATCTTTATATTCGTTGTAAAACAAAGCACGATCTATTTTCTTACCACTCACGTTCATCTCTTCGTCTATTTCATCGGAAGACTTAAACGACAAACTCATTCTCTTTCTATTCTTATTAATCTTCAAAATACTATTTACCAAACGAGCATGTGCATCTTTCTCACAAACTAGTACGGTCTTTTTACCAAGCATACAATCAGTCTTAATCTCTCTCATCATTACTTCAGCCGCACCATTTTGTTGAGGTATCCTTGGCAATGAACGCACATGAACTATTTTCTCTCGTTCAACATATTCACGAACTTCTTTATTGCAATAAGCAGCTCCGTTATCCGTCATCCATACTAGAGGTAATCCTCTTCGTTGTTTTAGCATATCTAAAATCTCAACAACTTCACTTCCATTTGCCGCCGATCCAGTAACAGCTCCAATAATCTTTTTACTACCACGATCTTTTATTATCTGAGACTCAACTGCTTTTTTATTTTTTCTTCCAATATGGGTTCCATCCTGAGTCCAAATGACATTCACTGATTGAACTTCAACTCGTACTTGGTTCAATTTAATTTCTTCTAACTTTCTAAAACGCCTTCGCTCTTTTATTTCTGTAACGTATTTTCTAATAAGTCTTAATTGAACTTTTCCTTTTAACTCAATAGCTATCGCAGAACTTCCAGGATACCCCTGCCTTTTTAATTCACGTGCAACTAATATCATTGCCCGTCTGCGATCCGCCGAAGCATAGCGAGGTCTTCCTGACCTCAAGTCACAATTCCTTTTAGTTTTAGCTTTCCACAATCTCAAAGTTCGCTTAGTTATCTGAAGTCTCTTTGCGAGGTCGTCCAACTTTATTTCTCGTCCTTTCTCCAGTAGAAAAATCCCGATCTTTCTCTTGAACTCGTTGCTGTATCTTCTTTGCAATTGTCTTCTCCTTCCGTGGAGTATCTTCCGTCAGACCTGTTGTCCGACATCCCGGCATCTCTCGAAAAATCGCGATCAGACGATCCTGCATTTCGATCGTCCTCTCCAGCTCTGCAATCTTCTTCTGCAAAGCTTTCACATCGTTCTCTGGCTTCTCTTTCATATCCTTCGCCCTTATCGTTGGTTGTTTCAAAAGACCCACCAACATCCCGCTCGAAGCTTGTTGAGACATCTGCCACAATCTTATCTGTGGTATGTTCAATGCTTTCGCGGCTTCGGTCTTCGTGAGTCTTCCCACCCAATATTCTAGCATTATCGTTCCATTCGTAAATGCCATCTTCTTCTGATCCTCGCTCGCTTGATGCCAAAGAATCTTGATCGGCATCGCTGGCTTCTCCATCATCTGAAGCTTTCTTTTCGAATGCTTCTTCTCTTTCCTCTGCTTTGTTTCCATTATATTGTCCTTCTAAATTTTTTAAATTAAGTTTTTCTCCAAGTTTACTAACGAGACCTTCTTTTGATTGGAAAATGAGATGCCCATTTTCACCGTGAAGAGAAACGCTTTTTCCATCAATTTGTCCGACTAAAAATACTGGGGATTTTGGTTTTTCATCTAAGGCCATTCGAAGTGCGTTTTCAGCAATTGACTCTTCTAAAATCTTTCTTATTTCACTTTCTACTCCAAAGAATCGATCAGCTGGAGTCATGCCATCAATGCCTTGATGTGGTCGAAAATGATTATAATGATCAATGTAATGCTTTAATCTTTCCTGCGCTTCTGATAATTCTTGTGGACGAGCTCTGTTCCAAAACTCTTGAGCTATCGTCTCCCAAAGTCTTTCACACTTTCCAACTGTCTGTGGGTGATGGCTTCTTGCGACGACATGCTTAATTCCTTCTTTATCAAGCATATGTTGAAATTCACTTTTTCCACGCCAACTAAAATATTGTCTTCCTTGATCAGTTAAAATTTCTTGTGGCTTTCCAAATTTTTGAATTCCATCTTGAACACAGTTCATAACGAACTCACCAGTCTGTCTTAACTGTAAACTCCAGGCGACAATGTATCTGCTGTTATCATCTAAAAAAACTGTGAGATACACTCTTTGACTATGTCTTGCTAACACATAACTTGTAATATCCGTTTGCCATAATTGCATAGCACGAGCTCGCTCAAACCTTCTAATTTTATCCGAAGAACGCCTGCGTTTTTTGACGACTTTTATTAATGGTATGTTTTCTTCAACTAAAGTTTTTCTAATTGTACCTGTTGAAACTTTTAATCCATCAAATCGATGAAGGAAGTCTTTAACTTTTCTAAGTCCAAAAGTTGGATTATCTAATTTAGTTTTAATAATTTCTTTTTGAAGTGCTTCAGAAATGCGTTTGTGATGACGCTCTTTATATTTTCTGAATGTATCTTGAAAAATACTTCCTTCTAAACCTTTAGGGCCATACTTTTCATATAAAGAATTCCATCTTCCAAGAGTGACTTCAGCAACTCCCCAAATTTTTGAAAAATCTTTTTGAGATAATCCACTTTTTCGATAAGCTTCCACTGCCTGCCGCCTAAGATCTTCATTATAAGGGCCGCCTCTTTTAGCATTTAATTTCGTGCTTGAAGTAGGATTTTGTTGTGCACGTTTATAATCTTGTTTCCACTTTGAAAGTGTTTCCATGACAATATCGTATTTAGGTGCGAATTTGATTGCTGGTAAACCTGACTCTAAAAACTCTTCAACAATTCGTTTTTTTTCTTCTGCCGTGAACATTCGTTTCGGCTTTCGTTTCTTTGGTTCATTAAAATTGTCTGACATAATTCCTCCATTTTTATAGTTAAAATGGAATGGAATTTCGGTAGCCTGACCTATAAAGAGGAAAGTTTAATGTTAAACACTACA
>NZ_JAYGJQ010000005.1:3453-5352 GCF_035013165.1 Bacteriovorax sp. PP10 | reverse complement strand
TAAAAAATTGTTCTTTAAAATTCTAATAGAGATAAAAGATTTTGTAGCCTTCGGGTTACAATTCAAGATGAGAAAGGTCCTAAACAAAAAATATCTGACGTAAGTATTCAGTCACGCTGTTAAAAGCTCAAGTTGTAATAAAGTTGAAAGTGATAAAAAGTCGGAGTTAGAACACGTGAGTGTCTCTAATCAAATGAATACATATCCGTATAGTAATTCGTAAATTAATTTTGAAAAATTTTATATTGAAGCTTGGAGAGTTTGATCCTGGCTCAGAACGAACGCTGGCGGCGTGCCTAACACATGCAAGTCGAACGCGAAAGTCCTTCGGGATGAGTAAAGTGGCGCACGGGTGAGTAACACGTAGGTGACCTGCCTTTTAGAGGGGAATAACCAGAAGAAATTTTGGCTAATGCCGCATACGAAGCAATAATATAATAGTAATGCTTGAAAGGATGCCTCTGTATATGCATCCACTAAAAGATGGGCCTGCGGAACATTAGCTAGTTGGTGGGGTAAAGGCCTACCAAGGCAACGATGTTTATCCGGTCTGAGAGGATGATCGGACACACTGGAACTGAGACACGGTCCAGACTCCTACGGGAGGCAGCAGTGGGGAATATTGCGCAATGGGGGAAACCCTGACGCAGCAACGCCGCGTGAGTGAGGAAGGACTTCGGTCTGTAAAGCTCTGTTAATGTGGAAAAATGGTAGCTGGTCTAATAGGCCGGCTATTTGATGGTACACATAGAGGAAGCACCGGCTAACTTCGTGCCAGCAGCCGCGGTAATACGAAGGGTGCAAGCGTTGTTCGGATTTATTGGGCGTAAAGCGCGCGTAGGCGGACCTGCAAGTCAGATGTGAAATCTCGGGGCTCAACCTCGAAACTGCGTCTGAAACTACAGGTCTAGAATCTCGGAGGGGGAAGGGGAATTTCGCATGTAGGGGTAAAATCCGTAGATATGCGAAGGAACACCAGAGGCGAAGGCGCCTTCCTGGACGAGTATTGACGCTGAGGCGCGAAAGCGTGGGGATCAAACAGGATTAGATACCCTGGTAGTCCACGCTGTAAACTATGAACACTAGGTATTGGAGGATTTGACCCCTTCAGTGCCGTAGCTAACGCGTTAAGTGTTCCGCCTGGGAAGTACGGTCGCAAGACTAAAACTCAAAGGAATTGACGGGGGCCCGCACAAGCGGTGGATTATGTGGTTTAATTCGAAGCAACGCGCAGAACCTTACCAAGGCTTGAAATCCCATGAATCCCTTTTAAACGAGGGAGTGCTCTTCGGAGAATATGGTGACAGGCGCTGCATGGCTGTCGTCAGCTCGTGTCGTGAGATGTTGGGTTAAGTCTCGCAACGAGCGCAACCCCCATCCTTAGTTGCCAGCATTAAGTTGGGCACTCTAGGGAGACTGCCTGGGCTAACCAGGAGGAAGGTGGGGATGACGTCAAGTCCTCATGGCCCTTATGTCTTGGGCTACACACGTAATACAATGGTCGGTACAACGGGATGCGAACTCGCGAGGGGGAGCTAATCTCAAAAAACCGATCTCAGTCCGGATTGGAGTCTGCAACTCGACTCCATGAAGTTGGAATCGCTAGTAATCGCGGATCAGCACGCCGCGGTGAATACGTTCCCGGGCCTTGTACACACCGCCCGTCACACCATGGGAGTTGTTCTTACCTGAAGCCGTGGCCCTAACCGCAAGGAGGGGAGCGTCTACGGTCGGAATGATGACTGGGGTGAAGTCGTAACAAGGTAGCCGTAGGGGAACCTGCGGCTGGATCACCTCCTTTTAAAGGATCCAGTTCGTTAAGAACTTTATCCGGTCAAAATTGTTTAGGACCTTTTCTTATTTTTGAATTTCTTAGATCATCTCATATTAAAATAATAT
>NZ_JAYGJQ010000005.1:0-3353 GCF_035013165.1 Bacteriovorax sp. PP10 | reverse complement strand
TTTGTTCTTTAACATTGACATAACAGGATCAGATAGAAGACGAGAACCCATGTAAGTAATGACCGTAATGCAGTCATTATTTGTTTTTTAGAAGTTTTTTCAAAAACTTCATCTATACAAGAAATTAAAAGCTATTAAGGGTGTATGGGGAATATCTTGGCAGCAAGAGGCGAAGAAGGACGTATATTAGCCAGCGAAATGCATCGGGGAGTCGGCAAATAGACTTTGATCCGGTGATGTCCGAATGGGGAAACCTTTATACTTGAAAGAGTATAAACCATGTGATGAGTAAACTAGTCACATAGGAGCGAACGAAGGGAATTGAAACATCTTAGTACCTTCAGGAAGAGTAATCAAACGAGATTCCGGCAGTAGCGGCGAGCGAAATCGGAAGAGCCCAAACTAGAGTGCATGCACTCTGGGGTTGTAGGACTCTCATACGGAAAGGTAAATATAGGAGAACGGTCTGGGAAGTCCGGTCAAAGAAGGTGAAAACCCTGTATCCGAAATGTTTATCCTCTAGAGAGTATCCTGAGTAGGACGAGGCACGTGAAACCTTGTCTGAAGCTGGGGGGACCACCCTCCAAGGCAAAATACTACTTGCTGACCGATAGTGAACTAGTACCGTGAGGGAAAGATGAAAAGAACCCCGATGAGGGGAGTGAAATAGATCTTGAAACCATACACTTACAAACAGTTAGAGGGCTATTGTAAAGCCTGATAACGTACCTTTTGCATTATGATTCAGCGAGTTACGATATGTTGCGAGGTTAAGCCGTTGAAGGTGTAGCCGTAGGGAAACCGAGTCTGAATAGGGCGATTAGTAGCATGTCGTAGACCCGAAACGGGATGAGCTAGCCATGAACAGGTTGAAGCGGGGGTAATACCTCGTGGAGGACCGAACTCGTGACGGTTGAAAACGTCTGGGATGATTTGTGGTTAGGGGTGAAAGGCCAATCAAATTCCGTGATAGCTGGTTCTCTCCGAAATGCATTTAGGTGCAGCGTCTGACGAATACCATTGGGGGTATAGCACTGACTTGGCTAGGGGGCTTACCAGCTTACCAAACCATATCAAACTCACAATACCAATGAGTACTATCAGGCAGTGACACAGTGGATGCTAAGGTCCATTGTGAAAAGGGAAAGAGCCCAGACCATCAGCTAAGGTCCCAAAATCGTCGCTAAGTGGAGAAGGTTGTGGAATTACTTTGACATCCAGGAGGTTGGCTTAGAAGCAGCCACCCTTTAAAGAAAGCGTAATAGCTCACTGGACTAGTGATTCTGCGCCGAAAATGTAACGGGGCTAAAGTGACGTACCGAAGCTATGGATTATGTAAATAATGGTAGGAGAGCATTGTGTTTGCCGATGAAGGTGTACCGTAAGGAGCGCTGGAGGTCTCACAAGAGCTGATGCTGAAATGAGTAGCGATAAGAAATGTGAGAATCATTTCCGCCGTAAATCTAAGGGTTCCTGGGCCAGGTGACTCCGCCCAGGGTTAGTCGGGTTCTAACATGAGGCCGAAAGGCGTAGTGGATGACCAACAGGTTAATATTCCTGTACTTAGTAAAAATCGTTTGACTAGATGGAATGACGGAGAAAGGTAGTGAAGCCACTTATTGGTTGTGGTTTAAGTATGTAGGGGGTCGATTAGGCAAATCCGGTCGGCGTTAACTCTGAGATACGAATACGAGCGCAAGCGAAGTTCATGATCCTCTGCTTCCCAGAAAAGTTTCGCTAGGAGATTTTTATTAACCCGTACCATAAACCGACACAGGTAGATGAGGAGAGAATCCTCAGGCGCTTGGGAGAACTCTTGTTAAGGAACTCTGCAAATTGGTGCCGTAACTTCGGGAGAAGGCACGCCTTTGATGGTAATATCACTTGCTGGTAAAGCTATTGGAGGTCGCAGTGAAAAGGGGGTAGCGACTGTTTATCAAAAACACAGGTCTATGCAAACACGTAAGTGGAAGTATATGGGCTGACGCCTGCCCGGTGCTGGAAGGTTAAAAGGAGAGGTTATCGCAAGAGAAGCTTTGAATTGAAGCCCCAGTAAACGGCGGCCGTAACTATAACGGTCCTAAGGTAGCGAAATTCCTAGTCGGGTAAGTTCCGACCTGCACGAATGGCGTAACGACTTCCCCACTGTCTCAACAGGAGACCCAGCGAAATTGGTGAGCGCGTGAAGAAACGCGCTACCCGCGGAAGGACGAAAAGACCCCGTGAACCTTTACTGTAGCTTGGCATTGAGTTTCGATTAACATTGCGTAGGATAGGTGGGAGTTATTGATCCGTGCATTCCGGTGTACGGGGAGACAACCTTGAAATACCACCCTATGTTAATTGGAATTCTAACCTACGATCGTAATCCGGTCGGGGGACAATGTCTGGTGGGCAGTTTGACTGGGGCGGTCGCCTCCTAAAGAGTAACGGAGGCGCACGAAGGTTCCCTCAGGCCGAATGGAAACCGGCCATAGAGTGTAAACGCATAAGGGAGCTTGACTGTGAGGCAAACGAGCCGAGCAGGTGCGAAAGCAGGTGTTAGTGATCCGGTGGTTCCGAGTGGAAGGGCCATCGCTCAACGGATAAAAGGTACTCCGGGGATAACAGGCTGATCTCCCCCAAGAGTTCACATCGACGGGGAGGTTTGGCACCTCGATGTCGGCTCATCGCATCCTGGGGCTGGAGCAGGTCCCAAGGGTTTGACTGTTCGTCAATTAAAGCGGTACGCGAGCTGGGTTCAGAACGTCGTGAGACAGTTCGGTCTCTATCCTCCGTGGGCGTAAGAAATTTGAGTAAATCTGTCCTTAGTACGAGAGGACCGGGATGGACGAACCTATGGTGAACCGGTTATGACGCCAGTTGTATCGCCGGGTAGCTAAGTTCGGAATGGATAACCGCTGAAAGCATCTAAGTGGGAAGCCAATTACAAGATAAGATTTCTATTAAGACAACTTCTAGACTAGGAGTTTGATAGGTTGGGGGTGTAAGAGCAGTAATGCTTTGAGCTGACCAATACTAATTTGTCGTTCTGCTTTTTTTTGATTACATGGGTTCTCATTTTATCTGGTTCTGTTTTGTGAATGTTAAAAACATTTGAAAAAGAGCTTGCGTAACTAACTCCAACAAGAGTATAAAACGCGAGACATAAATTTATTTAAAACGATTTGTTAGAATATATCCAGTTTTGGGTGTGTTATTAGCGAAGAGGAAACACCCGATCCCATCCCGAACTCGGAAGTTAAGCTCTTCAGCGCCGAAGGTAGTGCCAGGGAAGCTTGGTGTGAGAAAAGGTCAATGCACCCTCTTTATTTTAGAAAAACCCCGAGCTTGTCTTGGGGTTTTTTGTTTTT
>NZ_JAYGJQ010000004.1 GCF_035013165.1 Bacteriovorax sp. PP10 | reverse complement strand
CGGCTTTCGTTTCTTTGGTTCATTAAAATTGTCTGACATAATTCCTCCATTTTTATAGTTAAAATGGAATGGAATTTCGGTAGCCTGACCTATAAAGAGGAAAGTTTAATGTTAAACACTACACATAAACTTCCCCAGATATAGTTGATCACAAATGAATAAAACTCTTTCGGATAATACTATCGGAATAGTTAAATATATTTCACGAATAAATAAAATATCATTTAAATAATTGAATTGCTGATGGGGACCTTAAGAAGAACAAAATATTTACTGCCATATTAACAAGACACTCACGGATAACACCTAGATTTACAAAATCTCTATACTCTAGCTTTCAAAAATGACTTATCCATAAATAGCTATCCCTTCATTCTCTTCATCATCTTCATAAATTAAGTTAATCTGAACACGCATACCTAAACCCTTGGCATACTTTGCCAAGGTCGAAATCTTCATATCCTTTCTCGCTTCAATTTTAGAAACTTCTGGCTGAGTTAGCCCTTTAACTTCTGTCTGATTCTTACCAATGGCCTCTCTGACCATTTTAAGACGAATTTCATGGGCCAGAATTTTGCTTTCCTGCATGACCTTGTTATATCTTTTTTTACCTATTACTTTCTTAGCATGATCAAAGAAATCAGGATTATATTTTGTCGTTTTTTTCTTCATGTTTTTTACCTCTTACTCGTTTTTTCTGCCTTAAGTTTTTCCAGGTAATCAAAGTAGATTTTCTCACTCTTCAGCATAATCTTATCGTAAAATCTTTTATCGCCACTTCCAGACTTATTGCCACCAATAATCAAGACTCCATTGCGGTCAGGATCGAATACAAAAGTAATTCTTATTACTTTTTCACCGCAATTAAATCTCAGTTCTTTGAGATTTAAAATTGAGCTTCCTTTTAAAGTGTCGACAAAAGGTCTGCCTAAATGTGGTCCGAACTGACTTAAAATATCGACATGCTTTAAAGTTTCTCTTTTAAGCTTGATACTACTTTTATTAAACCACTCCTGAAATTCCTCAGTTTGCTTAATATTCCACATTTACATTATACCTTTAAGTTCATATGCCCTCAAGGGGATATTCTGTTAAATTCATACGTACGTCCAAGTATGAAATTGTAATATCAGGATATTGCAAGATGTAACTTGAAGTAGGTGGATAACTACTGGCAATGAGAAGAATAGATTTGATGTCTCTCCATAAAATGATGATCAAACATCAAATAATGCTGGGCTTTAGAAGTACTCACAACGGCTGATCCATCTAAATACGGCCGTCTACTTTTTAAACACCCTCCCACTCTAACTCCCCCAAACTTCTCCCTATCTAATGGCCCTAGCTTTGCATTTCCACCCATTATGAAAATATTATTTCAAACACTCATTATGGCTTTAATGTTCAGTCACGTAGAGGCTTCAGAAGAGGCCACTAAAAAAAGCATTGATCCTCATAAAACCAAAGAGCAATTCGAAAAAATTATTACGAGAGTTACAGATCTTTATACACCTACGATAAAAGATCTTGGGCATGATTTTAAACTCACTATGGATTGGGATGACGATGAAGAAAATGCTCACGCCAGCCAACCCCAGGATTCTAATACTTGGGAACTAAAATTGCCTGGTGGTTATTACAAAGCTGATAAAATGACCGATGATGCTTATGCGCTTGTTGTCTGCCACGAATTAGGACATCTCCTAGCAGGTGCTCCTTTTTATCCAGGCACGAAGTTGTCTGTAGAAGGCCAAGCAGATTTTTGGGCAACTTCTGTTTGTTTAAAAAAATACTTCAATACTTATCCAGAGAAGGCCAGCAGACTTTCTTTATCTATGAAAGAAAACTGCGATAGAGTTTATACAGATGAGCAATCAAGAAATACTTGCTACCTAGTAGCAAAAGCTAGTTTAAGCTTATCAAAAGATTTTAATAACAAAACACATGAACCTGACATTGATCTTCCTGACAATAATATAATAAATAGTACGTCTTATATGCACCCTGATGCCCAATGTAGACTTGATACTTACATAGCGGGATCACTTTGTGCTCCACAAGAGACATCACTGTCTTTTCAGAAAAAACTTCTAAGTGAAAATTTAATGAGTGATTCGTTATGCATGGTGAATCTTGAATATAAAACAATCAAAGTAGAACAAAGACCAAAATGTTGGTTTAAGGAAAATAGCTATGAAATTATTAATTCAGACTATGAAAAAGAAGTAGGAACGAATTACTCTGAAAGAATAACTATTTATTATGCTAACTACATACCTGGTGAGTATACAATTACAGTTGTCCCAGATGAAGAAGCATCAAAATATGTAAGTGTTGAAACTTATCCAACATGGCAACTTGAAGATAATAAAGCGACAGGGAAAGATCAAGAAAAATTCAGCTATAACGAGCATGAATATAGAATGAAATTTGGTGATTTTGGTGAACCACAAATAATGCGTTTTAAGTACAAGTTTAAAAAACGACTATTGAGTAAAAAATTAAATTTTTATTTATTAGTTAAACGTGATGGAAAAGTCATAAGCAGCCGCGACTATAAAATGGAAGTGAATGCTAAATTATGGATGATTAATTAATTTACCACGATGAAAAAATTCAGCTGCTGACCAAATGGCCAGCAGAGCTGAAATTTAATTAAAATCTGTAAGAAAGCCCAAACTGAACCCTAGGCCCTGCAAGCGTTCTCGTCGTCGTCGTCTCTTCAAACTCATAACTCTCATTAGAGCTATAATAATCAAGCGAAGCACGAACCCCAAATCCATTGCTAAGAACGTATTTAGCCCCAACACCAACAGTGAAAAAAGTATTAGATCCTTCTGCCGTTTGCTCATCACCGATATTATTAGAAACAGTTTTCGACGATACAGTCGCAGTTCCTTTTCCAACAGTAAGACCACCGTAACCAATCAGCCTGTTAACCGCTGCTGCCGAATTATAGAAGTGGTAGTTAACCCCTAATCCATACTCAAGCCAATCAGTTTTCGATTGAATCGTATCTCCACTCTCCACTGATTTCTTATGAAGAAAAGCAAGAATAGAAAATTCTTTTAAAAAGTTATTATTGTTAACGAAGTACTTCTCAATCCCACCTGAAAAATCGATGGCCGAAGCTGTTGCTGAAGTTGATTCTGAAGTTTCAGATCCACTGTCTACAGTTCCCGACAGAGCATTCACGTACATCGTTCCCCAGACTTCCCAACTTTTTGATGAAGTTGCATATGCTGGAGCCACGTCTTCCATTACAGTCGTCTGTTTTGCAGACCCTTTTTTACTTTTCGTTTTAGCTGCAGTTTTCCCTGACGATTTTGCAGGAGCAACTTCTCCAGCGTCCTCATCAAATCCCAGACCTTTTAATTCGTCACGGTCCTCATCACTCACAGTCACTTCTTCACTGGCCGCAGGTGCTGCATCTTCCGTGCTCATAGACTCCGTTCCACCAGGGATCGGTTCTTCTTTTAAACTCTTGCTTGGATCATCTGTGATCTTCACAGGAGTGGCGATTTTTAAATTTAGAACTTTATCTTTTACGATTTCTGTCGGGTCGACAACTCTATAAAGTGACCACACAGATCTTGAAGGAGAAACTTTTTCAGCAACTCCGCGAGCGATTACACCAGCTGTGATAAAAAACTTAGCATGGTCACCAACGACTAGCCCGTCTTCGCCACCGCGATTAATGAGAACTGTTTTTTGAGTTGCAGAAACATTTAAAAAACGAAGAGTCAGTTTCTCGTCTATTTCTAGTGCGTGGACATTTGGTATATTAAACGCAAATACCGCGGGTAAAATAAAATATAGAGATCTTTTCATCCTGAAAAACTCCTAGAAAAACACACTCATGCCTAGAGTATATTTTAAATCGGCAACTGAAATTTTGCTATTAATATCATCATCTAAACGGTCAATTACTGATAAATTTTTGATATCGAGGTTGATCCCGAAGTTCACACTTGCTCCGATGTTCA
Source organism: Bacteriovorax sp. PP10 (assembly GCF_035013165.1). Classification (NCBI taxonomy): domain Bacteria; kingdom Pseudomonadati; phylum Bdellovibrionota; class Bacteriovoracia; order Bacteriovoracales; family Bacteriovoracaceae; genus Bacteriovorax; species Bacteriovorax antarcticus. The sequence continues at coordinate 44,834 of NZ_JAYGJQ010000004.1, read as the reverse complement.
CGGTGTCCTCGTTCAAATCACCAGTTCTGAAGCGATACTTGGTCATAACCTGCAATGCTGGCAGTGTCAGGGCCTGATAAGAATACTCTTTTGATAAATCAGGGGAAAACACCGACGCCGATCCATTCTTTACGCCAATTCCGGCCAGGTAAATAAATGAATTGAGTGTAAGTGGGTTATTGATGAAATAGTAATTTACGTAAGCACCATAGGCCGTCTCTTCTGATCGGGCATTATATGTTCCCGTATCGTATTCAGTAACACCTTTTTCAAACATAAACTGCAGTGACCAGTTTTTTAGATTCGAAGACGTTCTTGATAAATGCAGGTCGTACGAAATACCTAAATTGTAACCACGGCCCTGGTAATTCGGGTCCGTTGTATTTCCATGAGACATCAAAGCATTCGAGTAATGAAGAACAATTTCGTGTCCATCAAGTTCGTTAAGCGCCAGCTCACGTCTTCTTGCTTCTTTTTCCATTCCTGTTTTGATGAAATATCTTCTCAGAGAAGCATCATCCATATCTGAAGACCACTGGTCTCCATCACGCTTCATTTTTGCAGCTGCCATTGGGCTTATCTGATCAGCTTCTTTGTTTCTGTATTTGATATTATCAAAAGTTGAAGCTTCAGTTCCTTTTTTATTCAGCTCAGGAAACTCATCGACTTTTTCAATCTCGCTATAAAAACCTTTCACACCGTATTTCATTCCGTTGGTTTTTTTCACGTAATTGTCAGCGACAGAATCAAAAAGTTTTTTGTCTTCTGCTTTTTTAATATCACCTAAAGCAACTTCCCTATTTCCAATGAAAAATTTCTGACCAGTCAGGTCTCCGTATTCTTCACTGTAATAAGTTCCAGCTTTCTCTTTGTATTTTTCATAAGTCGTCACCACAACATCCGCTTCCGGAGTCAGGTCACGCATTTCTTCTCTTTCAAAAACATCAGGAGAAGGCTCGTAATTATCGCCTGCTTTTACTAAACGAGCAGGAACTGTATCTTTGTTTTGATCAAGATAAGTATCGACATCGCCGCCGTTACTTTCAGATAAAACCACATGGCGGTTTTTAACTTTTAATGGGCGTCCACTTGTGACACTTGCAGAAGTCAGCATGAGAATTTTAGAATTTGGTTTGATCACGTTAGGCATGTAAACGCGCTTTAGTATCCAATATGATTTTCTTGGAAAACTCTTAACCAGCTCACCTTCACCGACTAAAAAAACTTTTGGGAATTCTTTTGGGCCTTTTTGAATGAAGAATCTCGCAAACGTTCCTTCAACGAAATTCTCCAAAGTCCCGCGGTCAAGCATTAAGCTTTTTCCAGATGTTGAGACGTCCTGGAGGTTCACTTCGTCGAGGGCGAACCCCCAAACTTTGCCCGTTAATGCGCCCGTAAACAAAAGTGTCGATAAAATTACTAATTTTTTCATATTAATTAACAGTTTAACATTGATCACGCCCCGCACACAGAAGGGAAATCCTTGCTTCAACGCGATTAATTATCTATAACTGTAGGTAAATAATTCCCAATGAAGAGGCCTCAAAATGAGCAAGAAAAAGATCAAAAAAATCTATAAATACGAATGTAACGTTACAGGCGAGCAGTTCAAAACTACTGCTGAAGCTCCATCACCTGGAGATTTATCAACTGTAAGTGCTTACTACCAAATGAATCCTGAGCTTGATGACCGTCCATTGGAAATCAAAGTTAAGATCAAAAACGAAGAAGAAAGTGCAGCTGAGTTAAAAGCTTCACTATTAGGTGAGTAAAAAAATTTAGGAATTTAGCATGGAAACAAGACAAGTCATTATCGTGGGCTCAGGCCCTGCAGGATATACGGCCGCACTATATGCTTCAAGAGCAGGACTCTCTCCTTTAGTTATCGAAGGACACGAGCCGGGCGGACAATTAACAACAACTACTGACGTAGAAAACTTTCCGGGATTTCCGGAAGGAGTTATGGGACCAGACCTAATGGCCCATATGAAAAAACAAACACTACGTTTTGGAACAGAATATCTTCCAGCAAAAGTAACAGATATCAATTTTTCAAAAAGACCTTTCCATATCACTTGTGACAACGGAAAAGAATTCTTAGCTGAAACTGTGATCATCTCAACTGGTGCTTCAGCAAAATATCTTGGCCTTAAAAACGAAATGGAATTAATCGGTAAGGGTGTTTCGGCATGCGCGACTTGTGATGGATTCTTCTACAGAGGAAGAATTGTTCACGTTGTTGGTGGTGGTGATACAGCTCTTGAAGAAGCAAACTTCTTAACTCGTTTTGCTGAAAAAGTTTACCTGGTACACAGAAAAGATCATTTCCGTGCAAGTAAACCAATGCAAGATAGAACATTCAAAAATCCAAAAATTGAAGTTGTATGGAACACAGAAGTTAAAGAAATTATCTTTGACGACACAGGTGTAACGGCACTTAAAGTTATCAATAACCAAACAAACGAAGTCACAGATAGAAAAACTGATGGTTTCTTTTTAGGTATTGGACATGAGCCGAATACAAAGTTTTTAAAAGGCCAAATCACTCTTGATGATCACGGTTATATCAAGACAGCAGGCTTCCACCCGGACACGAATATCCCAGGCGTATTTGCTTGTGGTGACGTTCAAGATCCATACTACCGTCAGGCCATTTCAGCTGCGGGATCAGGATGTCAGGCAGCGATCAGAGCTGAGAGATTTTTAGAAACTGAACACGATAAAAAGAACGCATAAATAAGACCTATTGCCCACTCGTATCTCTTGGATATTGAGTGGGTTTCAATCCCCTCTGTCTAAACTTTAAACACCTTTCAAATCCTCTACATGTAATAAATATCCCTCGCCCCCTAGACACTTCTATCCATTATAAAATGGTGAGCACAACTTATGCTTGCGAGGATTCTAGTGAAAAAGACTCTACTGACTGCTTGTTTAACTTTGACAGCGACACTAAATGCTTACGCTCATATTGGACCTCTACAAACTGATAAACATCAAGACTGTGAACTATTTGAATCCTTCAAAAAGAAAAAGAAAGAAGAAAAAATCGTTATCGTTGATCCCAATAAAACTGAAGAGAAATTTAAAAGAATTACTACAAGAGTAGCTGCTTTATATTCTGGAACGATCAGAGAAAGAAACGAAAACATTGAATTTAAAATTGTACACGATTGGAAATCTGATGTTGTAAATGCTTATGCCCAAAAAGGTCTATTCGTATGGGAAGTGAATTTCACTGGTGGTCTCTATAGAGAAAAGAATGTTACAGATGATGGTTTAGCACTTGCTGCTTGTCATGAAGTTGGTCACCTTATTGGTGGAGCTCCTTATAAAAATGGGACTTCCGGGCAAATATCAATTGAAGGCCAGGCAGATTTCTGGGCATCAGCTGTTTGTATAAAAAGATACTTTAAAGAATTTCCAGAAACTGTTTACATGCAAGAAGGTTATCCAAAGTATGCATGTGATATCCAATATTATGGTGACGAAGAGGCCACGAATATTTGCTATAGATCTTTTCTTGCTGGAGAAGGAATGGCAAAGATGCTTGCAAAGGCAGGCGCTACCGAAGCCCCTGATCTCGAATCACCAACTCGAGCAGAGCTTTCTTATACAGCTCAACTTCACCCTGAAGCTCAGTGCCGCTTAGATACATATGCACAAGGGGCCCTGTGCGAGCTGGATGATACATCATTTAATTTTGATGAGAAAACAGATAAGTCTAAACTGACGACAGACTTTCTTTGTAATGACAGATCAAATGGCGTTGAGACAAAAGTTGAGAAGCGCCCGAAATGCTGGTTCAATGAAAAGACTAATAATATTTATGGTTTTACTGATACAAAAGTTGTCTCTCAAAAATTTAGAACTCTTGCTAAAAACCAACCGATTACCATTCTATACTTTAACCACTTGCCTGGTGAGTATAAGATTCGCCTTATCCCAATGGATAAAGTTACAAAAGAATCAATTGTAATTGCTAATCCAGAATACATTGTAAATCTTACTGCTTCAAGTGATACCAAGAATGAGTTTGCGTACTCTTTTACTAAAAAGACTAATGCAAAACTAAAAATTCTGGTTGAAGTGACTTATCAAGGTCAGGTGATTTCTGCCAAAGATGACATTCTTGAAATAAAAGCTAAATCATTCTTGGCATTTTAATAAGGGATAAGGATCGTGAAAAAAATTATTGTGCTTACATGCCTGACATTTTCCACGGTCCTTAGCGCCCATACGAATAACTGTAACTTGTTTGCTGGAATAAAACCTCCATCAAACAAAGTTAGAGAAACTGTTACCTATGGCGACTTTTATAACACAAGCAAGACTCCTGAGAAGTTTGAAAAGTTCACCAACCGCATTGTTTCTTTATACGCCGACACCATTAAAGAATTAGGCGGCAACCTTAAAACAGAATTTTTATGGGAATCAACTGACCTCAATGCTTATGCTGCTAAAAATAGCTCAAATTGGAAAATCGTTTTCCATGGCGCTTTATATAGAGACAAACGAGTCACTGATGATGGCTTCATCATGACTGTCTGTCATGAACTAGGTCACCTTCTTGGAGGAGCTCCTTTTAAGCTTGGAGAAGAAACTTCAGCAGAAGGGCAGGCCGATTATTGGGCCTCTACAGTTTGTGCAAAAAAATACTTCACTGAATTCCCAGAAGAAGTTGTGATGTCTAATGGATTCGTGAGAGACCAGTGTTCGAAAAAATATGAAAACGATATTGCTGCTCAAAAAGTTTGTTATAGAACAACTATGGCCGGATACTCGCTTGCTTCATTCTTGGGATTACAAACAGAAGGAAAACAACCTCGCTTTGAAACTCCTGATAAGCATGTCCTGGATGTCACCGACCAACTCCACCCACTTGCTCAATGTAGACTTGATACATTCTTAGCTGGATCCCTTTGTGAACTGGAAGACTCTTCAGTTACATTTGAAGAAAAAATTCTGGGTGCTAAATTAACAACTGATTTTAAATGTACAGAAACCGTTGATGGACAACTTGTTCAAGTTGATAAAAGACCTAAGTGCTGGTTCAATGAAATTAACAATTCAGTCTTTGCGAAATACGAACAAAAAGTAAAAGCAAAAAAACTAATTGGTGGCCTGCAGGCCGGACATATCTTTATCGACTACGACAATCACCTTCCTGGTGAATATAAAATCAGATTAGAGCCTGAGACTTTCAGCGCGGCCTATATCAAGGTCACAACTCCCCCTTACGTGCAAACTCTTGCAGCTGCTTCAGGAGTGAACAACCTGCGCTTTGATTACAAATTCACCCGCACTGGAAAAAAAGAAATTAAGCTCAACCTCATCGTTGAATATAAAGGTGCTGTCATCCTAAAAAGAGTCGGGGCCATCAATTTATTAGTAGATTAGGACTGACTTCAGACTACTTTGTAAACCCTACAGGTTTAATCAGGTACCCTAAGTCGTGATTAAGCTTAAAAAACAAAAAGAATTACAAAAATAGTGGAACTTTTCACAAATGGGCTTTGACATACATTTTCAATTTTTGGAAGAATAGAAGTACGAGAGAGAATGATTCTCAATCGTAAAAAAAAGACGATCCATAAACAGTGTTAGTTACCAAGGAAGGTTAATGAAAGCACTCACACGAATTCCCATTTTCAGTTACAACACAATCGCGACGACTCTGATCACAGATTCAAAGTCCCTGGAAATTAAATTCAGAAAGAAATTCATTAATTTTGAAACTCTTTTCGAGCTGGAATCAATTCTCGCTTGGTGTGCAAGCCATCCGGAAGTTCAATCTCTTTACATCACTGTGTACGGTGATCACTTCATTCAGGGAATCGACCCTGAAGAACTAAAAACTCTTCCAGAAGATAAACTTAAAAAAATTCTTCAAAAACTCTCTACGATCTCTCAATCTATTTTCTGTCTGCCTCAGACAGTGATCATGGATTTAAAGACCAGTGCTCGTGGTATCGGTCTTGAGCTTGCTCTTGCTGCTGATATTAGAATGGCAAAAGAAAACGCTGTGTTCTCTTTTGATCACCTGACACAAGGACTGACTCCTACCTGTGGAGTGTTCTCTTTCCTTGCTCCGTATATCAATCAAAACGTCATGAGATCTCTTCTTTTATCAGGAAGTGAATTCAACGTTACAACGATGAATATGCTGGGTGGATACTGCGATACAACTGTGGTTGCCAACGATCTTTTAAAACAGATCTACGCTCAGGCACCAGTCGCTCGTATGCAGGCAAAACGCGGAATTCTAAGTGATAACTTCACTCACGATATCAATCCGAAAATAGAAGTAGAAAGAAAGATCTTCAATGCAACTGCAGCGACGTCTGACTACACTCAAACAAATCCTTTTATGACTCATACTGAGTTTAAAGAAAAATTGCAGCAAGAAGGCTAATAGATAATTTTTCATGCGCCGAAAGGACGGTTATTCTTTTGATAAACCCTCCAACCCCTTTCGGCGCCTTTTTCTTAATAAAAAAATTTAGAAACTAAGAAGAAGTCTGATTTCATGAGCAGATAAAACCTGCTTCACTTTTTGGAAGTCACGAGTAATCCCCATTAGAAATCCTCCGCCACCAGCACCACACAACTTCAAGAAGTAGTCGTCAGTGTTAATCCCTTCAATCCACAGGTCGCGGTAAAGTTTTGGGATCATCGGCGAGAGATGCTCAAATTGGAATTCAGAGAGTTTTTTGAAATTCACCAGAAGAGATGTCGTGTCTGCTTCCAGGAAGTTTTTGATACAGTCGTTAGTGATAGGTTTTAATTCTGATTCACAAACTTCATCAAATTTATCGTTTGTGACTTTCTCTAAGAATAAATTCACCAGCGGCTCAGTTTTTCTTGAGCGTTTAGTATTTAAAAGAAAAATCCCGCCCTTCCCTTTTGGAAAAGATGGAATCGTCACAGAACCAAGTTCATTTTTACTCTTAATTAAAATCGGAGAATTTAAATAACTAATCAGTGGATCCACTCCAGAGCTTGCGCCGTGGAAGTGAGACTCTAATTGAGCGAAGATTTTCTTCAGCTTACTGATATCAAGGTTCGTATGGTTTTCCTGTTCATAACGGTCAAAAACCGCTGCTACAAGGGCCCCAGAACTTCCGACGCCGTACCCTTGTGGGATTGTCGAATCAAAGAAGAGTCCTTGAGAAATATCAAACTCAAATGAAGTGATATCGAATTGGTAAGTTAATTGATTATTGTCGATCAACTGTTTAATAAAAAGCGAGAACGCTTTTAACTCAGGATCAATCACGGCCGTATTGTCTCTTCTGAAAGTTAATTTACCATCAAACAATGTATACGGAATACAAAGCCCCATTGAATGTTGAATCACGCTGTATTCACCAAACAGAAGAACTTTGGAATAGAATTTTTTATCGATTGTACCGGCCATTAATGCTTAATCCTTTAAATGTTCTGGGCCATTACCTACTTCATCGTGGATAACTTTAAACTGCCCAAAATCAGAAGCTAGCCATGCTTGTACAGCAGCTTTATGCTCAGCTGGGTAAAGCAAATGGATGTTCGGGCCGGCGTCGATTGTAAAACAAACCGGAATCTTTTGAACATTCCTAAATTCTTTTATTTTTTCAATTAACATCAGAGACTCTGGCTTCAATAAAATATAACTAGGGATTGAAGTCATCATCATTGAGTGAAGCATAAGGGCCTCTTCCTCAACAACCTCGATGAAAGTTTTCATATCGCCGTCTTTCATAGCAACCAGCAGTCGTGCCAGGTTAAAACGTGCGCGAGCGTATCTTTGTTCCGCAAATGGATGAGTCTCCATTAAGGTATGACCTGCTCTGCTTGAAACTGATTTTTCACCGGCATCAACGATAATAATTGAGTCACAGTAATTATGAAAAATAGGATCCACATCTTTTTTATCAACCGGACGAGCATAAAAATTACTCGAGTCCATGATTGAATCAATCTCTCCCCACGTCGCCAGCATTGGATAAACCGATCTTCCAGCAGACCCAGAGGCCTGGCGTGATAGATCCGAAGCTTCTTTAAAGAAGTCCTCGGCCTGAGGTTTATGGCCTGTTATATCCTGATCCAGTGAAAGAAGGGCCAGGTTAAGTGCCGACATTGAAGACGCCGATGAAGCAATCCCCGATGAATGTGGAAATGTATTTTCAGAGTGAATGATTAAATGAAAATCAAGTAACCATGGAAAGCGCTCAAGCTTCGTGCTTAAAAATTTTACAATCTTCACTTTGAATTTTTCATTCAATTCATTTTCAAAATAAAAATCAACGTTGATCTCTTTTGATGAGTCAGGCTCAGCAATGATCGACAACTTTGAAAGTGATTTTGAAAGTGTGAAACTAACCGATGGGTTGGCCGGAATTTGTACCGGGTACTTGCCCCAGTATTTAACCAGAGCAATATTCGATGGTGATGTCCAAGAAGCTTTAAACGTATCCAAAATAAATCCTAGTGAAGCAAATGGTTAGAAAATCCCATTTTAACTGTATCTTTAGACTGAGCTTCAATTGGGTCAGAAATAAGATCATTGTATCTATAAACTGTATCGAGTCCTTTTCCTGCGAAATAAGACCTTACAAAATCAAAATCATTTTCAGTTGCGACCATAACAAAGTCTCCACCCCATGCCCCAAGCGACTTGATCGCTCCCGGAAAGTCAGGGAAAAGCATTTCTTTCACTGGTTGCATATCAAGATTCTGTCCGATGATGTCTTCGTGAGAAATAATCAGTGACTGGAATTGTTTTAAGGTCTGAGCGTTTAAAAATTCCTGAGTCAGCTCAGTGACCTTCGCAAGCATGGCCGGATCAATTGGTCTCTTCTTTTGATATTCCTTAACAGCTTCACGTGAGTTTTGTTTTTTCCCAAGATAGACGAAATAAAGATTGTTCTTAAAGCTTGGAGAAAAATAAATTGGTGAGAACGACGGCCCGCTTGAAACTTTTTTATAAGCAATTGGCCCATCTGACTGAGCACAAGCGATATCATACCCAGATCCACCGATAGTCTTAAATAAAAGCTCAAACGGCGAAATATAGGCCCACTGAGCGATGTTATAGATCAGTGATGAACTACTTCCCAATCCCCATGTCATCGGGAATCCAAGACGAGTCTCAACTTTAACGTCGACGTTGTCTCTAAGGAAATGAGAATTTTGTTTTCTTACTTGTTGAAGAATCTTTTGCAAAAATAGCGCTTCTTCAGAAGGGTTTTCATCCAGACACTTAAAGTGCCAGAATTCAAACTGAGAATCGAACCATACATTTCCGTTCACATCGTAAGACTTCCAATGAAGTGTCGGTGAGAATGACGGAGAATATTTAACAGACAGTGACTGCCCAACTTTTGTTGGTAGTGCAAGAGCAAGGGCCCCGTCCAATACGAAATACTCACCTGTAAGGAGTAGTTTCCCGTGACCGAAATAGTACTGATCCTTTTCAGGACAAGACTTTTTAAGTTCACTGTTGATTTGGCCTAAGTTAATTTGATTCATTTTCATCCCTAAACGTAATTTCTTAAACTAGCAATATACTCACGAACAGACTTGAAAGAGATCACTTCATTTTCAAAGTGAACTTTTGCTCTTTCAACTTCAGCACTATTGGCCTCAAGATGATTTAATATATTCATCAAGTGCATTTTCATATGTCCTTTTTGGATTCCAGAAGTCACAAGCGATCTTACGGCCCCAAAATTCTGAGCAAGGCCGATCGTTGCTACAATTTGCATCAACTCCGAAGCTCCTGGGCGCCCTAACATATCAAGAGAAAGTTTTGCCATTGGGTGAAGTGAAGTTAATCCACCTACTGATCCAATCGCTAAAGGTATCTCTAAACTGAATTTAAAAATTCCATCAGCAACAGAAGCTTCGCTCAGTCCTCTGTATTGTCCATCGCGAGCAGCATAAGCATGCCCACAAGCTTCTACAGCGCGGAAGTCGTTTCCTGTCGCTAACACGACAGCATCAATTCCGTTGAAGATTCCTTTATTGTGAGTTGTCGCTCTCGTTACATCAATTCTTGAAATACGAACGGCACGAGTAAACTTGGCAGCAAACTCGGACGCTGACATTCCAAGACCTGCTTCCTCGAGATCCTGAACACGGCACTCAACAGAAGCTCTTACACGACACTCTGGCGTGTAGTTAGAAAGAATCGCCATGATCACTTGAAGTTCTTTTTCAGCGTCTGAAAAAGATTCTGCGTTCATTACCATTTCTTTCCACTTGTGACCTAGAGTCTCAAGGATTGAATTGATGAAGTTGGCCCCCATCGCATCTCTTGTATCGAACTCACCTAGAAGCTGATAATAACCAGGCTCGTCTTTTGTTCTATCTACCAGGCGAAGGTCTAAAATCCCTCCACCACGTTTTTCCATATTAGCTGTGATCGCAGCAACACTTTCCAGAAGCTCTGCTTTCTTTGAAAGAAATAGATCCTGAAGTTTTCCCGTCTCTCCATTCCAGATGAAGTGAACCTGACCAACTTTTTTCATTCCGATAATTTCAGCTTTAAATCCACCGCGAGTTAACCAGAAGTTTGCGGCCTTTGCAGACGCTGCGACTACTGAGCTCTCTTCAATAACCATCGGTACACAGTAAAGGTTTCCGTTGATCATGACGTTGGGAACAACTCCCAGAGGCAGGATAAAATTTGTTAATGTATTTTCTGAAAATTCGTCGATTGTCTTTTGGATATTTTCATCTGAGTGCCAGAATTTTTTAAGCATCACTCTTGCTGTTTCTGTATTTGAAAAATAATTCTCAACTAAGAAATCAATTTTTTCAAGTTTACTTAATTTTGAAAATCCCTTGATAGGGAGTTTAGGCATAACGATGTGAGAAGCAGCTGGAGTCGTGTTCAGTTCCTTATTCATAGGACCTCCGAATTCTTCACAGTCAGGAAAGCGCGTGCCATTTTTAATCCTTCGATTTGAGCTTGTGTAAAAGCGTGAAGCTCTTCATAGTTTTCAGATCGTGATAAAAAGTTTTTTGCTTGTCCGATGATAGAAGAAAAATTCAATTGCTCTTGCAGGTAGAAGCCATCAAGAAAGTTCTCAATGCCGCCTGAGATGATGATTTGTTTTTCGATGTATTTTGGATTGGCCTTAAGTAAGTTATTTAAAATGCCAATCATTTCCAGTGATGTGTGCCCAACTTTTGATAGGGCCTCAATCTCTTTTACGCTTACGCCTTTTGATCTTAAAAGCTCTAGCTTAGAAAAGTTTGTTCCACCAAAGCTTGCTAATTCAATCGCGTGGATAGGAAGATCTAAAAGTGCTTTTAAACTTTTTGGTCCCATTCCCTGCCCAACTTCTTTCACGATGATTTTTTTATCTAAGCCTTCAAAAGCAGCACAAAGTTTTGTGACAGTTTCAATTGGGCTGTAGAGGAATTTATCGCCTTCAGGTTGAAACCATTCTTGTAATGGATTTACGTGAACGATTAATCCGTCTGTATCTAAGCGATTCATTAGATCGAAAATTTTATTGATTTCGCCGTCAGCAATTAGAGTTTCTAATTGTGCAATTCCAAGATTAGCAAAAAACGGAAGGTCAGGTCCCAGAATTGGACGAAGATTAAAATCTTCAAAGTACTGGTCTGATTCTAAAAGTACACGACATGAACCTAATCCCATACCAAGAGAGAACTCACGGCAAACGCGAGCTAAGTTTTGGTTGATGTGACGAGCTTCGCCTACTCCGCCAGTCATACTAGAAATCCAAAATGGGGCTGCCATTTTTTTTCCTAGGAAGTTGGTTGAGAGGTCGGTTTGGGAGTTGGGGTGCGCCGATTGCATCGGCTCATAATAGAAACGCGAGTCGACCTCAGCCCTTTCGGTCTGCGCCTTCTGAGTGAGCTCAATATGATCCCTCTTTCTCGTTTCTTGCATAGAGTCTTTTTCTACCACATAAGCTTTTGAACGTCATGTCTTTTTAACACGACATCTATTTAATATTATTCAGAAACTATTACGACAAACTCTCTTTTGAAGTCGTTTATTACATCGAGAAGCTCTTTGGGAGTCCCACGTCTTAGCTCTTCAGTTTCCGTATTTAAATCCATCGCTACGAAAAGCTTCTTTTTTGAAGATCCCCAAGCGGCCTGGAATTCTTCCAAAACGCGCTTTAAGCGATAAGGAGTGTCCATCAAAATGGATGTGGTTTTTAAATTCATAATATTTTTTATCGAGGCCTGGCGCTCAGTTGCTTCAATTGGAAGGAATCCTTCAAACCAAAATTTTCTGTGAGAAAATCCTGAGAGAGCAATGGATAAACTGATCGAATTAAAAAATGGAGTTGAGGTCACTCTGATTTTATTTTGGTGGCAAAGATTTACTAATTCTACACCTGGATCGTAGAAAGCAGGAAGTCCGCCATCACTCATTAAAAAAACATTTTTTCCCTGCTGAAGTTTGCTCAATAGATCTTTAGCGGCCTCGGCAGCTGTATGTTCATTGTATTGAACGAAGCTCTCAATTGTTTCGCGTGGAAGTTTAAATCCAAGCCATCTTCTGCGGCCGGGTTTTAAATCTTCGATCACGAAAACTGAATTTTCAGCATCGTTAGTTGCGGCCTCTAAAAGAGTTTTAAACGCCACAGGTTCTAGTTCGCCAACTTCCGATAAGGGGGTTGGAATTAATGTAAGTGTTCCAGTTTTCATATGGGCGTAAAGTAGCAAATCCTCTCGTAAATTAAAAGCTGATATCGGTCTTAGTGAAAAAGGTATGCGATAAATAAAAAGGGAGTACTTGACTTTTTGCAACCGACTTGCAATTATTCGAATATGAAAAATGCAAATGAATCGCAAAACAAACTACCCGTAACAGTTCTTTCTGGCTTTTTAGGAGCGGGAAAGACTACTTTATTAAACCACATTTTAAGCGCCAACCACGGCCTTAAAATCGCCGTAATCGTCAATGATATGAGTGAAGTGAATATCGACGCTGGCCTCATCCGGACCGAAGAAAAACTGGTGGAGATGAGCAACGGATGTATCTGTTGCACCCTTCGTGAGGATCTTCTTATAGAGATCAAAAAGCTCGCTGAAGAGAAAAAGTTTGATTACCTGGTCATCGAATCCACTGGGATTTCAGAACCGATTCCCGTGGCCGAAACTTTTACTTTTGAAGACGAATCAGGTGTCTCACTATCTCAATTTGCCAAGCTCGATACTATGGTTACCGTTGTAGATGGATTTAACTTTTATAAAGATTACATGGAAGCTGTAGAACTAAAAGATCGTCAAATGGAGCTTGGACCGGAAGACGAAAGAACAATTACCGACCTCCTAATTTCACAAATTGAATTTGCTGATGTTCTTATTATGAACAAGATGGATTTGATAAATTCAGAGGAAAAAACACGTCTGACGGGGATTCTAAGAAAGCTAAATCCAAAAGCTAAAATCGTTGAATCAAAAAAATCACAGATTGATGTGAAAGAAATTTTAAACACGAATAAATTTAATTTTGAAGAGGCCATGAATAATCCGGGATGGATGATGGAGCTTCGTGGACATGAAACAAAAGAGACTGAAGAGTATGGAATTTCCAGTTTTGTTTTCCGCGAACAACGCCCCTTTCACCCTGAAAGACTTTGGAGTGTTTTAACTGCCCTTCCCTCTGAAATAGTCAGATCAAAAGGATTTTTTTGGGTGGCCACAATGCCAGCAGTTGTTGCTCTTTGGTCACAGGCCGGAAGGACGAGTACGCTAGAAGCTCGCGGGCAATGGCTGGCCTCAATGGATATGAATGACTGGGAAGTAGACGCAGAAGAATTAGAGACGGTTAAAAAAAGCTGGCACAAAGACTTCGGTGACCGCGTTCAGGAAATCGTTTTCATTGGGCAGAAGCTACTAAATTCTAATATCAGAACAGAAATGGAAGGAATGCTTAAAGCAGCTCTTTTAACTGATGATGAACTCGCTTTAGGAAAAGAATACTGGAGTGCAAATTTTAAAGACGCCGTTATTAATCAATATATAACAACTAATCCAGACGCCATCACTAATTGAAATGCCCGTAACATTTTGATTAGAGAATCCAGGCCATGTAATAACCCACATGGCCTCCCTTTAGATGGTGACAAATAAAGTCTAATCCTCCATATATACCCTATGGAAAATCTCTCATCATTTTATCTTATTTACCCTTTGGGTCTTACTGAACTTGGTCTTTTAGAATTAAAAGAAAAATGGGCCATGCACTTTGGAGACGAACCTCTAGAAGTTTTATCAGTTGATGAAGGTGGGATTTTAATTTCAGTTAAAACGATTCAGGGTTTTGCCCTTAATCATATTCTTCGCTCTCCGACTCGCATCCTTCTTCGCATCGCTGAGTTTAAGGCCCGCGACTTTCCAAAACTATTTAAAAAAGTTTCGAAGCTTCCTTGGAAAACATTGATGATTGGTGCCACTCCAGAAATTGAAGTGAGCAGCACGAACTCAAAACTTTTTGACTCGAGAAAAGTTGAAAAAGCGATTCAGGATGGGATTAACGAATACTACCGCATGCAACCGGTGAAGAAAAAATACCTGGATCATTATGAAGCTAATAAAGTTGCGTCCGATCTTCCACAAATTTACTACCGTGCTGTTGATGATACGATCACTCTGAGTTTAGATACAACGGGAGAGATTCTTCATAAACGTGGAGAAAAAATCTTTACTGGTCTTGCTCCGATTAGAGAAAGTCTTGCGACTCTTCTACTTTCAGCACTTACACATGACTTGCCTCCGAGTGATTATACTTTAATTGACCCAATGTCTGGCTCTGGGACATTTTTAATTGAAGCTCACGATACTTATAAAACGAATTTCGAGCGCACGTTTTCTTACCAACACACTCCGCTTTGGATTGATTATGTGGCGAAGAAAGCTTTTGCTGAGAGTTTTAAATCTCAGACGAATCCGAAGTTTTCAAAGTACCAAGGGTTTGAGTTAAATGATGATGTGATTGCACTCGCTAAGAAGAATACGAAAGGGAAAGAAATTACGATTTCTAAAGGCGATATCTTTTCAAAAGATAATGAGATGCTGGGAAATAACGTGGTAATTATCAATCCACCGTATGGTTTACGTGTTGGAGAAAAGAGCAATATCAATTTAGCTTTTTATAAAGACATTATTGAAAGTGTCCGCCGCAAATATGCTCCTATTAGAATCGGGATCATCGTTCCGGAAGAGTATCACTACTCACCGAAAAAAGATGAAGGACTTCACAGGCTGCCGTTTAAAAATGGCGGACTACCGGTTGTCTTCTACGTGCTTAACTACTAAAGATCGATATGCTCAAAAACCAGGCTTAACTTCGCCCCGGTTTTTCCACCTTCATCCAGGTTTTCAATTTTTAATTTCGCCGAATGGATTTCACAAATCTTATTCATAATCACGGCACCAAGACCAACTGAAATCTTCCCTTCGGTATTTTCATTAATTCTTCTGGTCGCGCGTTTTTTACCGAAAGTATCGATGTCTTCTGCAGTTAATCCATTCCCATCATTCGTGATTTCGATAGTCAGTTTTAAATCGCCTTCTTTCTTACAATCGCCTTCTTTGACAACTTTAATCGAGACCAGCGACTGGGCATTATCGACTGCGTTTGAAAGAGCATTTTTCATTAATCGTTGGAATAAATGTTGATCTGCTTTTACAAAATAGAAATCATCGTAGACGAAATTGATCTTGATATCTTTTCTCATCTCGCTCAACACCTGAACTTCGTGCTGGATAATATCGCATACATCAACCGTCGAAAATTTTCCGCGATACTTAATATCGTGAACTCCTGATAAGAAAAGTAAATCTTCAACCAGGTGATGGAAGTACTCTACTTCTTTAAGTGACAGCTGCAAATTCTCTTCACGCTGCTCCTTATTCATCTTCTCGCCTTGATACAGTAAACTTTCAAGCAAGCTCTTCATCGAGGCCACAGGAGTTCTTAAATCGTGAGCAAGTTCTTGCAATAGTTTTCTTCTTAAATTATCAATGTCGCGAAGATCGACAACTAGTTTTTCAATTTCTTCGGCCATCTGGTTAAATTCCAGCATCAGCTCGCTGGCCTCGTCAAGTTTCGAAATTGGGAAGCGT
This sequence comes from Bacteriovorax sp. PP10, assembly GCF_035013165.1. NCBI lineage: Bacteria > Pseudomonadati > Bdellovibrionota > Bacteriovoracia > Bacteriovoracales > Bacteriovoracaceae > Bacteriovorax > Bacteriovorax antarcticus. Next base: position 28,727 of record NZ_JAYGJQ010000004.1, on the reverse strand, counting down.
GCCTTAAGATCACCCATTTTAAGAGCGCGTAGAACTGCACCTGCTTTTTGGGCCTGTCTCTTTAGGAAATAAAGAACTAGAAGTGATGAAGCAGTGATAACAAACAAAATAATCACGAAAGTTAAAATCAAAGGAAGTATGAACATAGGAAGGGGTCTTCCTCTATCATCTATTCTCCCATCTTCCGGAAGCATTCCCGGTTTACCATCACGAGAAAAGTCTTTTTCCATTTGAGGAGGTGGCCCTGGTGGATTAAAGCGGAAAACTAAAAAGTGTTCCTTGTCGTATTTGTAAACTTGATCTTTAAACATTTTAAAGTCTGAAACTTTTCCCTGAATTGGAAGATAATCACCAATTTTAGCAGGCAAAGGCATCGTGGCATTTGCAGCAGTTACCACTGAAACAGTCATTGGCGGGCGTCTAGGGCCTGGGCCTCTTTCTTGAAAAGGAACTTTAGAAAAATTATTATACTCGCTGACGATCTCCTCGATCGGCATATCTGTCTTTCTATCGATAAGCTCGATCATTCTTAGAGCTTCTGGAATGAAGTGATTTTCAATTCTCTTTTCCTGAGAACTTAAAATCATGTGCGTTCCAAAAAAACCTAATGTCACGGCAAGGGCACTGATGATAAAAGAGGCAAGGATGAATTTGAGTAATAATTTTTTATTTTGATTAATCATACCGACTCGTTAACTTCCAGTTTATAACCAACTCCGTAGACGGACTTGATTTGAATTTGAGTCACATTGTTGCTCTTAAGCTGTTTTCGAATGTGGCTGATGTGCGAATCTATCGTGCGGTCAAAAATTTCATTTCCTTTACCTAGGAACTCCATCAAGCGGTCTCTGGTAATAATTTTCTCAGCATTCATTGATAGGCAATAAAGAATTTGAATTTCAGTATTGTTAAGCTCAATAACCATGTCGCTAAACTTAACTTCTCTTTTTTCTAAATCGATTTTTAAATCGCGGTAAACCGTATTAGATTTTGAACCAGAAACATCACGAGTGTGGGCCTTAATTCTTGCAAGTAATTCCCTTTGGCTAAACGGCTTTCTTAAAAAATCATTTCCTCCGGCCTCGAAAGCTTTAAGAAGTGAGTCTTCATCCGTTTGTGCCGTTAAAAAAATAATCGGCACTTTGCTGAACTCAGATCGAAGATCTTTGCACAGATTGATTCCATTTCCATCGGGCAAACCGATGTCAAGCAGGACGCATTGAAATTCATTGCTTTCCACAAGCGCGTGAGTGTCGCTAACATTTTTACTCCACATAACTGTGAAGCCTTCCAGCTCAAGAGTGCTCTTTATACTTTTTCCTAAAATCGGATCGTCTTCTACTAATAACACCAGCATTTTCTAGTACCCCATGAATGAATATTGTGAGTACGATGGTGTTGACTGTTGATACTGATTCGTTTGACCAGAGTAAGCTGCAGGCATCATCGTGTTACTACCAGTATATCCATAATCCATTTGAGGGGCCATAAAGTTATAACCATATGGAGCGTTTGTCATACCGTAATTCTGGTCTGTATTGCTCTGGTAAGCATACCCGTAATTTTGATTCATGTTCATTGCTGGATTTCTCATTTGAAAATTTCCTGTTTGGTTCATACCCATTTGAGGATTTCTCATTTGATTCATCTGTGTACTTTGCCCAACTCCTATCCTAACTTGGTTTTGATAACCTTGATTTGCGTATGGTTGATTGAAATTCATTTGCGGAATGCGAATTTGATTTTGAATCATTTGATCTCTCGATTGATATGAATTCATTTGAGAGTTTCCCATTCCCATTTGATTCATATTCATCTGAGAGTTCCCCATTCCCATTTGATTCATGTTCATCAGAGAATTCCCCATCCCCATTTGATTCATTCCCATCTGCGATCCACCCATTTGCCCAGACATTTGAGAAGAAAACTGCATCGCCACAGAAGAGCTATCTCCACCAGGACGACCGCCACCAGGCATTTGTTTTCTGCCTTTCCCTTCGGCCATTTTTGGTCTCTCTTCTTCATCACGACCACTATCACGACGACTTTCTCTTTCACGAGGTCCGCGAGCTTCGTCTTTGGGCCTATTGTCGGCCATCTCTTTCATCATTTCTTTTTTTACTTCTTCTTTAATATCTTTTTTCATTTTTTCGAGTTCATCTTCAGTTAAAATAATTTTCGTGACTTTACTTGTATCTTTCATTGAATCAGTTGTGGCCTTCTCAATGATCAGTTGAGTTTTACCGCCACCACATTTTACTTCTTCATTAAGTGCCAACGACGCCACATTATCTTTTTTCTTTTTTTCTAAAATGACTTTGATTTCTTTTAATAGATTATACTTTTCAGCTTCGCGATCGCTTTTCATTTTAGAGAACTCGGGAGGTTTTCCAGATTTTCTCATCTCATCCATTTTAGTTCTTTGCTCGACAGCAAACTTTGTAAAATAATCTGTAATTTCATTAGACGTTTTATATTTTTCAAATAGCGACTGATACTCTTTTGCCTCTTCAGCATTTTTAAAGAGATCATTTTTAGAATTGTATTCAAATTTGATATCAGCAAGCTCAAGCTTTTGCTCTTTTGGCGGAGGACCCATGTGCCCGCCTTCTTCACTCATTCCCGGAGCTCTTCTTGGCCCTTCGTCATTTGAATAAGCGAATCCAGAGATGCTCAAAATACAAACTGTCAGTAGAATGGCCTTTGTCATAATTAACCCCAAGAATATTTTCTTGAGGTCATTATGTTCTACAAATAATGAAACATTATGGAATCACCTAAGTCATCTAATCTAAAGGGGTTTTTAGAGCTTCTCGATGTTTTTTAATGTCTGATTCATAGAGTTTTCAAGGTTTCTTAAAAGGGCCATTTCCTGCTGAAGTCTAATCATCTCCAGCTTCTTTTCTAAGAGAACTAAGTTCTTTTCTTCAAGCTTCGTGCGATAAACTTTTAACCTTTCTGCCGTTGATAAATTCTTTGTAGGAAGTAATTCAACTTCTAATTCTTCAGCGACCTTCTCTTCAATTTTTTTCTCACCAACCAGTTCAGTTTGCACTGCAAGCTCTGGTTTAATTTCCACTGCAACGGCCGAGGCCACAACTGGAGGGCATTTTAAAACCTCGTTTCTTTCTTTTAGTAAATCGTCTTGAACTGTTTGAGTGGTGTCCGCTCTTAAAGCTGATATCGATAAAATTGAACATAGTAGAATTAGATATTTCATACGCTCCCTCCATTGTGAGAAATAAGTATCAAACAATCATGGAAGGATTATGGATGTGAAAGAATTACAAACTGCCCTACTATCGTGGGGCAGTTTTTTCTTCCATTCTTGTATTCAATTCATAAAAAAAATCATTTGTTCAATAAAACATGATTGTGAAAAGCAATGTAAATTGCGAGATGATCCTCAAGGCGTCTTGGGTCTTTAGTCGTGCACCACGTTTTCCTGATAAGTCGATTGATGTTTGCTCGAAGCATCGCACAAGTGTGATTGAGTATAAAAAGAGGATCACGCCGAAGTTTTTTTAGCTCCCCTTGTCCGACGACTGAACCTCGACCACCTTTGTACTGAAAATAAGTTGCGTGTGGAAAAAATCTCTCAACAGCTGGAGCATACAAATTGTGTTCATCACTTTCAATCTTTGCAGCTTGATCTACAAATGGTGAAACTTTATTCAACAAGCTATATAGATGTTCTTTATGAGTACTTTTTCTCTTTCCATATTTACGCCTGGAAAGAGCAGCAAGATGTCCAAAGGCTGGAATTTGAGAGACGGCAGTTCCCAGGATGAATCTTCTTTTTGCATCTACTGCGATTGTAATTGATAGTGGCTTTAGTTTCGTATGCTCGGTCGTTATAAGGTCGTCAAACTGAAGATGGACGGTCTTATCTGTGCCAATCTTTTTTAAGAGATCTTCATGCATAAGTCTGGATTTTTGAGCAAGATATCGCAGTTTTCTATCGACCGTCGTTCGATGGACGCGCAAAATTAGTGCTGACCTTCGCATCGAGACTCCTGAAGCAAGGATATTGAAAAGTTCAAAATTCACTCTTCGTTTCTTTTGTTTCCATTCCAGCGTGTGGGTTGAAGCCGAGAATTTTCTTTGGCAACACTGACATTTAAATCTTTGAATTCTTCGAGAGTCATCTTTGCGAAAATAATGCCCATCCTTTTTACAAAAGGTCATGGTTTGATAGTATGAGCATTCTAAATTAGGGCAGCCGGTAGTCATACCAATGAGGATGCAAGAAAGGATGAAGTTTTTAAATTATAGATACCTAAAATAATTAGAAAAACTAATAGGTAAATTCAAAAAATGAAGATTAGTAATGAAAATAATAGATGTGCAAAACCCCACCGTAATGGGGCAGTTTTAAAGAATTATAGAGTGGGTTTTCGAATACGGCATTGGTAAGAATCATCGACTCCGTACACACCACGAATAGAATCTCCTTGCTCTTGAATGATCACAATCGTGTCGTTGTCTTTCACGAAAAGAACCTGAGTTGTTTCCGGGATCGTTGCAAGGATTCTAATATTAGTTGTTGAGTCAGTGATGACATCCAGTTCATTGCCAAAGCGGTCTTTAATAACGATTTCGCCTGTATCAGAATTAGCGAGTACCTGCATGCCAGTATTGTAACTGAAGCACTGGTAGTCAGCTGCCATGATCACAGAAGAGAAAGTTAAAAGAATAGCGGCAATGATAGATTTCATGCCTGATCCTTTGAGACTAAATACACCTGAGTTTTTGCCACCACTCCACTCATGTATGGAAGTAAAACGATTTCGTTAGTTGAAGCAGATGTCATTGCGACTTTGCTTGTATCTAACAGAGACTTAAGTCCCATCGTTTTTGTTTTCCCTTCTGGAGTGATCAGTTGAAGCTCATCTCCAAGCTTGATGCCTAAAGTTTTAGATTTAACAACTAAAGCGATCTGCTGGTCTCTTTCAACGTCGACGATCTCACCAATATAGTTGTCGTCTAGTCTTTGGATTCTTTTATTTTTTAGTTTTGTAAAAAGAACATCAGTTTTATTGATATTGTAAAAACCTTTAATCATCGGACGTGAGTGATTTGCTCTGATCTCTGGAATGCTTTCATGAGCAATTGATCCAAGGTATAGATCCATCATTTGGTCTAAGTGCTTAAAGCTATCGTCGAAACGTAAATCGAATCTTACGGCCGCAAGATTTAATGATTTTAATTCATCTAAATGTTCAAGCAGGTACAAGTCTTTTACGTTGAACATAAAAGTGCCGTGACGATTTTCAATTAAAGGGAAACCAGCGTGTGGGCTCTCTTCGCTTGTACCGAAGGCCTCGATGTTTTTATCGACAAGATTTTTTTCGATCTCTTCTTTTTTAAGTGGAGATAAAAGTAGTCTTGGAGAATAGAAAAGAAGGATACGTCCGTAGACTAGAACTTCTAGTCCACTTTTTAATTCTGTTGCGTATGTACGAAGGTGTTCGCGAGAAAGCTCGTTTGATAAAACTAAGCGGTCTAACTGTTCACCTAAGAATTCACTCCAACGAGTAAGACCCGCATAGTTGTGATTTCCGTTTTCTAGAATCAACTGAACTTTAAGCCATGAGTATTTTTCTTTTACTAGATTAAGTGCCCCAGGGTCTTGAACTCGGATGGCCTTAAATTCGTGAAGAGGTAAACGAGCGATAAGCTCTGCGTTCTTTTGGAAAAGAGTTTCTTGAGCAAGCACATCCCATTCTAGAACCAATGGTAACTGGAACTTTTGGTTAACTGCAATCATCTCGAGAAGAGTTTCAACACTAGCTTCGCTGTAGCGAGAAAGTGCAGATGTTCCAACGATGACTTCAAGATTATTTTTATCGAAGTTTTTAGCAACAACTAAATCGTTTAGAGTGACGAGTTGAGAAAGTGTATCAGCATAAGTAATAAACTTCATACTTGTGCCTCCATCATCACTCGTTTTCTGATGATGTTGAATTGCTCAGCACCAGCAACGTAAGGAACCTTTACCACGCTTCCTGGTTTTGACTTTGGAACGTCAACGTCAGCAATCGTCTTAACAGTATTGACGGTATGAGAAATCACTCTCCCTTTGAAAGGCATGATCTCTAGTGTCTCACCTGGGTGAAACGCACTTCTTACTTCAAGAAGAATATGTTCGTTTTCTTTTACTTCTAAAATTACACCACTCACAACGTATTCATTATCATCGCTTTCACGTTGATTATAAATTGAAGACTCATCAGCGTGCTGATCTAAGCTTCCAGTCGTGTAGTCTCTGTGAGAGATCTTTCTTAGTTCTTCTTCCCAACGGATTAAATCGTCAGACAAGAAGTTTCCGTGTTCTTTATAGTAAGCAAGAGCTTGTGAGTAAACTTTTGAAACTGTTCCTGCGTAGTAGTGACTTTTATTTCGTCCTTCTACTTTCAATGAATCAATTCCAGCTTCGATGAATTCAGTCAGAAGACGGATTCCTTCTAAGTCTTTTGAAGACATGAAGTAAGCCTTTTTAGCTTCTTCATTTTTTTCTTTATCAAAATCAATACTGTATTCAAAACGACATGAATGCGCGCATCCACCTCTGTTTGAGTCACGGCCTTGAGTATAGTTCGAGATCACACAGTTTCCAGAGAACGCCATACACATTGATCCGTGTACGAACATTTCAATTTCTAAACCTGTCTCTTGTTTAATTTTTTTGGCCTCAGCGATTGTCACTTCACGTCCAAGAACGATTCTAGTGACACCCATTTTTTTCCACAGTTTTGCGGACTCAACGTTTAAGCAGCTTGCTTGAGTTGATAAATGCACGACTAAATTAGAATGTTTTTGAATCTCAGTAATGACACCTAAATCAGAAACGATCACGGCATCCACTTTTAAATCTGATAGAAGAGTTAAAAACTCCGGTAGCTCTTCAAGATCTTTGTCGTGAAGAAAACTATTAAGAACAACATAAACTAAACTTCCATGAGCGTGAGCAAACTCAACACCTTCTTTCAGTTCGTGTGCTGTAAAATTATCTGAGGCCTGACGAAGTCCGAATTTTTGTCCGCCAAGATAGACGGCATCAGCTCCGTAAAGCACGGCGACTTTCAGCTTTTCCAAGCTTCCGGCAGGCGATAAAAGTTCTGGGGTCCAAATCTTAGTGGTCATACTTTTCCTTATTAAAAACGCTCTTTTAGATACCAAAAAAACACCTATAATCAAAGTATGTTAAAAAAGTTACTCATTATTCTCCTTCTAGGGATTGGATCTTTAAGTGCCTACTTATATTGGGATTACTCCGGTAAGCGCACTGTGATCACTCCTTACCCCTATGCCTTCCTAAACAGTTTTAATAAAAAATACGAAGAAACTCATGCCAATGAGATCAAGGAAGCGGAATTTGCGAAGATTCTCATTGTGGGAGATCGCATGGGGCGTACCCTTGATCCCTACTTACAAAATCTTCAGGATCAGTTTAAAGACTCTTTCAAAACACCTCCGACTATCTTCAATTGGAGTGCTGAAAACGAAAGTCTCTTCAGGACGATTCGCAAATTAAAAAGACTAAAGAAGCTTCCACCTATCATCATTTATTTTGGTGCCAGCAGTGAATTAACTGAACAGAGATTTGATGTCCGCGATAAAAAAAGTATCTACAAAAACTTTAAAACGTTTGATGATGAAAGATTAATTTCACTGATCATTACGTTTCCCTGGATGTCAAAAGTTCTCTACAACAATGTTCGCTACCAGGACCTTGGTGATTATAAAGAGTATAAAAGTTTTCTCGCGGCTTCGCAAAAGCTAGAGGAAAAAGAAATTGCTTTCAAACTCTTCGAGTACGAGATGAACGAATTCATCAACCTGGTTAAAGATAAGAAAAGTAATTTAGTATTGATGACGACTCCGGTGAATTTAGAAATTGAGCCACGTGAAGTTTGTGCTCACGCTACCAATACCGACGTGATTGGTATTCAGCAGGAAATCGAAGCAGAACTTAAAGATGGATCATACAAAAGTGCTCTTCCAAAAACCGTCGAGCTGGCAGCGGCCACTCCGTCGAATGCCAGGTCATTTTATCTTTTAGGTAAAGCGGCCCTGGGAAGTGGTGATATTAAACTGGCCCGTGAATCTCTTTTAAAAGCATCAGTCTTTGACTGCGCTAACTGGAGAGGAAATGCCGTTTACAATGCCATCATGAAGGCCCAGGCAAAAAAAGGTCAAGTCCACGTCATCGATTTCGAGCAGTATATGACTTCTCAACTATCTAACGATGGATTGTTTTTTGATGAGATCGTTCCGCAGAATATGTTTTATCAAAACATGACTAAAGAGCTCGGTGACATAATTAAGAAAATACTAAGCGTGAATGAATAAGGGAGCCCCATTATGAATCCAGAGTCAGAAGGCACTACTAAGATCTCTTTAAAAAAAGACGAGATCCTTTTTCTCGCAGAAGAAAACGAAAAAGACCTCTTTGTGATCGAACAAGGTGAAGTCATGGTCTTCGTTCAAAAAGGCTCGCAAATCATCCCTGTGGCCTATCTGGGGGCCGGAGAATACATAGGAGAGCTGACGTTCTTTGACGAAGGTAAAAGAAGTGCCAGTATCATTTGTACAAAGGATACCGATTTTATCAAAATCTCTGTGGATGAGTTACATACTCACTGTCCGGCCTGGATGAAAACTATTGGAATGCAGTTGACTAGAAAGATTCGAGAAGGCGACGAACTAATAAGGTCAAAAGGGATCCGTAAAAAAAATGTAGAGGGCATTAAACCCCTATCAATGGAAGAGCAAAGTCATTGTTTTAAGTTGGTCGATCATAAAAAGCGTAACATGTCTTCGTGAATATCGACTATCCTGGTGTCACAAAATCACCGAAGATAAGGTAAGTGCTGTAAGAAATATTGGCATAGAACTAGCAATATAACTAAGTAGAAGTGAAGAAATGATTTCTTCATAACGAGAGAGATATCGAACGACTTTACAAGGAGGTTATATGAATTCGAGTATTATCAAGAAGAGTCTAACAAACCTGTCAGTATGTTTGGTTACGGCCTTCCTTTTGGCAAGTTGTTCTTCGACAAACACACGTGAAATTGCTCAAGCTACAGAGAATGACAAAATCAACAAAAACGATGTGTCCAAAATTGAAGACGGTGATCAAGCTCCTCACAAATTTCATAGCAAACGATTTGAAAAATATCAGGAATATTAGACTACTAATGAAAAAGGCTCCCAATGGGAGCCTTTTTTTTAATCGAAATTTAAATTGAGTGAATTAGATTAATCCTAATTCTTTTACTGCGTCTCTTTCAGAACGTAATTCATTCAATGTTACATTGAATTTTTCTGTGCTGAAGTCATTGAGTTTTACACCTTCAACGATTTTTAGTTTTCCACCAACAGTTGTGCATGGGAAAGAGAAAATTAATCCCTTATCTACGCCGTACTCTCCGTTAGAAGCTAAACACATTGAGAAGTTGTCACCGTTTTTAGTGTCGTGAGTAAGATTGAAAATTCCATCTACAACAGCGTTTGCAGCTGAAGCAGCAGAAGATAATCCGCGAGCTTTAATGATTGCAGCTCCACGCTTTTGAACAGTTTCAATGAAAGTTCCTTTTAACCATTCAGTGTCAGTAATAACTTCTGAAGCTGGTTTACCGTTGATTTTCGCTGAGTAGAAATCAGGGTACTGAGTTGCAGAGTGGTTACCCCAGATAGTCATGTTTGATACAGCTGTCACATCAACACCAGCTTTTTGAGCAAGTTGAGTTTTAGCTCTGTTTTCATCAAGCATCGTCATTGCATAGAATCTGTCAGAAGGAACACCTTTAGCAGCATTCATACAGATTAAAGCATTCGTGTTACATGGATTTCCAACTACGAAAACGCGAACGTCTTTTGCAGCGTTAGCAGCAATCGCTTGTCCTTGAGTTGTGAAAATTCCACCGTTGATCTTTAGTAGATCAGCTCTCTCCATTCCGTCTTTTCTTGGAACAGATCCAACTAGGATGGCCCAGTTAACATCTTTGAATCCAACTGCGTAGTCAGATGTACAAGTGATTTTTTTAAGCATTGGGAAAGCACAGTCGTCTAGTTCCATTGCTACACCTTTAAGTGCACCAAGAGCTTGCTCTAGTTCGATCAGTTGAAGTTCAACTTCAGTTTCCGGCCCAAACATTTGTCCTGAAGCAATTCTAAAAAGAAGTGCATAACCAATTTGTCCTGCTGCGCCCGTGACAGCTACTTTTACGCGATTTTTTGCGCTCATAAGGTCTCCCTATAAAAAAATATTATTACGAATAAATAATGGATCTATAAAACTTGCCTGCATTAGAATAACTCCAACAAAAGATTTGGTAAATAAACATTTGGGCATGCTGCGAATTGACTTAAATAAGTTTTTCACAATAATGAAAGAAGAAATAATGAAAGGAATTTTATGACAGAACAATCAAATAATAATGCTGGTGGAACGCCACCTGCCAATAGTAACCCCAATAACCCTAACCGAAATCGCAACAGACGTAGAAATAATAACCGTCCGCGTGATCCGAATGCTCCTCCAAGAGAACCAGGACAGCCGCGTGATCCAAATGCGCCGGCACAAGCTCAAGGGCAGGGACAACCGAGACCTCAGGGTCAACCGCGTCCACAGAATCCTAATCAAAATCGTCCGCACAACCCTAATCAGCCTCGTCCGCAAGGGCAAAACCCGAATCAGCAGCAAGGCCAAGGGCAAAAGCGCAGACACCCTCAGCAGAATAAGCCACGTCCTCAGGGCGAAGCTCGTCCACCACAACCGCAAGGAAGTGGCGGGCCATTAAATATTGAACGTATCTACGAAAAATATTTAAACCTACTGGATCAACATATTATTGCCCGCAGAAAATACCACGACCTGTTTTACAGAGCAGATCCTGCGCAAAAAAATAAATTAGAAAGAAATTTTTATAATACGTTAAATGACATTCGTGAATTTGAATCTAAGCTAGCACCAGATGTTATGACATTATTTGAAAAGAGAAATAACGGTTACCAGTACGATCGCATCTATACGACGAATCACGCGATTCCAGTTGAAGGTGACGTTGTTCCTGATGATTTACCACCGGCAGAGCCTCATTTACTTCGCTCACAAATTGCAGCGGATTATTCGGGCGATGAAGAAGAAAGTGTGGGATCGGCAGAAGATTATTTGAAATATAAAGGCTTTTAAGAGCGGTCTTCAGGCCAACATTATTAGTGTTGGCCTGAAGTGTTTTTCAAAGAGAATTAAAGAACGTCTACGTTTTCTAGTTCGCGAGTTGGAGCTTTTTTGCTCGTCGCTGACTTGTTGAAGTAGTTCGTTAAAGTTTCTTCATGATCTTTTAAGATCGAAGTTTTAATTTCTTCAGCAGAGATGTCTAGAACTTCAGAAATCTTCTTCATCATTTTTAATGGAACGTTGCATAGTCCGCGCTCTACGTTAGAAATGAACTGGCCATTTTTGTATCCTAACAGTAATGACAGATCTGATTGCGAATAACTTTTTGGGTGGTTAATTCGTTTAGTTCTGATTAGAGCAGCGATATTTTTAAATGATCTCATATAATTTGTCCTCCAGAAGGTCGTCACGCACACGTTGTATGTGGTACTTACTTAGTTGTTATTTTTGTTTATATTCCCGTACGAATTAATTTATTTTTAAACCGTTAAGGTTTCAAGCTTTAGACTACCTTAACAAACTTTAAGAAAAACTTAAACAAAATTTTTATAAGAAATGTAAAAATTATTCATCGAGGTTATTTGTGCATATTGTTACATGGAATATCAACGGCCTTCGGGCCGTAGCTCAAAAAGGCTTTGCAGAATGGTTCACTATACATTCGCCAGACATAATCGCCTTGCAGGAAATAAAGGCCTCTAAGGAAAATGTTGCCCACTTATTAGAGCAATGGGCGCCTCATTATGAAGTGCATTTGAATCCTGCTGTTCGCCCTGGATACTCTGGAACGGCCCTTATGATTAAAAAAGGATCACCTGCTCCACTGAAAATTACTGTTGGAATCGGCATTGAAGAGTTTGATGTTGAAGGAAGATTCATCGCTGCTGAGTATGAAGATTTTCATTTGCTCTCAGGGTATTTTCCCAATGGAAAAGATGATCACTCACGCGTGGATTATAAACTGCGTTTTTCTCGCGAAGTGTTTAAATTAGCAAAAGAGCTTTCGAAGAAAAAGGGCGTCTTGATTACGGGTGATTTAAATACTGCTCATCATGAGATCGATATTGCTCGTCCGAAAACGAATATCAACAGCACGGGATTTCTTCCTCACGAGAGGGCGTTTTTAACTGAGATGGTTGATGCCGGCTTTTATGATGCTTTCAGAGTTCAGTTTCCGGATAAAAAAGATGAATATACGTGGTGGACTTATAGAGGTGGATGCCGCGAAAAAAATATTGGGTGGCGTCTGGACTACTTCTTTATAGATGAGAATATTAAGAAGCGCATGAAGTCGGTGAAACACCTTCAACAAGTGCTGGGAAGTGACCACTGTCCGGTTGAAATAGTCTTCTAATTAGGTAAACATTAATTTATGGCGAAATTTACACTTATACCCTACGACTTATCCTCACCTCCTCACATTACGATTGAGACGGAACTCAATACGACAGAGAGTTCGATCTTTATCAGTTATAAGGTGTGTGGGGAGCTCGCTACGATTGATTTAGGAGAAGGACATCCTAATCATGCCCGTGTGATGAAACTGTGGGAGAAGTCTTGTTTTGAGCTTTTTATAAAGACCAAAGAAGATAGCTATATAGAGTTTAATTTTTCGCCAGAATTTGAGTGGAATTGTTTTTATTTTACCAAGAAGGGAGACGCGCTTGCTGAGTACGCAAGAATGGATTCAGTGAAGTTTGATATTTTATTAAGTCTGGATGTTTTTCATTTGATCGTTGAGATAGATAAGAAGAAATTCCCGGATGGGTTTTTCCAAGGGCCATTGCAAGCTGGAATTACCAGTGTAATAAAAGAGAAAAACGGAAAGATCAGTTATTGGGCCTTATCTCACGAAGATATAAAGCCCAACTTCCATCATTTTGATTCGTTTAAATATAAGTTTTAATCGAGATCGTGTATTCCTTCTCAGAAATTTTACTTACAAGTCCTGTTACCAGTAATTCCTGGAAGCAAGATGCAGTTAATTTCTTCCCCATATCATCCATAACTACTGAGTAAATTTTCTCATCAGTTTTGAAATCAAGTGTAATCACTTTCCCTTCTTTCGAACGCTCTTTAGGTCTGATCGTTCCTGAAAGTTGAACTAGCTTATCTTTATAGACATAGTAGTTGTCACGATTAAAGCCGCCACCTTCTGACTTGCCTTTTTTCTTGCCGCCGCCTTCTTCATCATCGTCTAGGTCAAACTCATCATCTCCACCATCAGCGTCGAGATCAATTTCTTCATCTATATCGTCAATATCGTCTTTAAATCCGGCCATCGGGCATCCTTATCTTTTTCGTTTGGTAATATAATTAACTATCTTAGTCTAAATCTTTCAGAATGTTTCAAAGAAAATCAACATATTTGTAGGGTGTTGCCCTAAATTTATTGCACTTTTTCTTGTACCACCCGTAACTCGGTAATGCTATACTGGGGCATAGGCTTAATGGAGGCTCTTTTCAATGAAAACTAAATGTTTCTTATTATCATTGGTTCTTTTAAAAGTTTTAACATTTTCATCTTACGCGCATGCTCAAGATGACGACATAACTGTTCCTGACAACGAGACCTTCGTTCCTTCAAGTCCAAACTCAACTCCACCAGTTATCATTGACGAATCTGATTCGTCTGATGTGTCTGACGTTGAAGAATACGACGGATAATTTTAAAACTTACATCTAGACTCAATTAGAAAAAGCACTCCTAGTGAGTGCTTTTTTGTTTTAACGCGTATCTTTATTCCCGATTACATTTCTTTTACCAAAATATTTCTGGACAAAAACTCTAATAATCGCAAATATTTCATATATTCTATTTTTATAATAACTTAAAAATATCAATAGTCTCTGCGCCTAAAGGGTAATTGTTATGCAACCAAATCATGCGATTGTAGAACCCGAACTTTTAAAAGAACTTCCAAGTTTTGAAGTTTTCTTTGATCGTATTGGTTTTAAGAGAATTGATGGAAGTGTTTTTGGTTTACTAGTACTCGCAAAAAAACCTCTTACATCAGAAGAAATCGAACAGACATTAAATCTTTCACAAAGTGCTGTGTCCTTATCACTAAAAACTCTCGCGCATTTTGGTGCGATTGAAACAACTGGTGATAGAGATACTCCTGGTGCCAAAGCAAAACTACATTCTGCTAAAGAAGACTCGATTGCCATCGTGGCCTCGGTTTTTAGAAAGCGTGAAGAAGAAGTCATTACTGATTTTAAGAGAATGGCATTAAGAGTTTTAGAGCGCTCTGAAGGATCAGAGCATGCTTCCCGTAAAAAAAGAATGCAGTCGATTGTAACGACTTGTGAGATTGCAGAATCAGTGATGAATTTTGTGATTACACTTGCTCATAATAAGTCGCGCTCTGAATATGAATCACAATTCGAAGCGATGGTTAAGCGTTTACCAAAGGCCCTTGATCTTCTTAGTTCATCAACAGCTCCTCTAGCTGATTTAACAATCGCTATTAAAGATAACTTAACTGAAAAATTTAAAAATAACTTAAAGGGTATTTATGAAAAACGATAGCCAAAGAATCGTCATTACTGGAATTGGGCTTACATCCCCTCTTGGAAATAATCTTGCAGAACTGAGAGATGGACTTTTATCTGGTAAGAGCGGAATCGTTCATACAGAAATTCGTCATATGGGAAAAGTGGCAGCAGGTCTTTGTAAATTTGATGAAACAAAACATCAGTCTAAGAAGATGAGAAAACGCGGAACACGTGCAGGGGCCATTTCGGTTTTTTGTACGAAAGAAGCTGTGATTGATTCTGGTCTTGATTTCGAAGCTCTGGATAAAAACCGTGTTGGTGTTTATGTAGGGATTACTGAGCACGGGAACGTGGAAACAGAAAACGAAATCCATGATCTTTATACTACACACAATAAAGATGTGAGCTTTTGGTCGCATCACCATAATCCAAGAACAGTTGCGAACAATCCAGCTGGAGAAGTTACACTTAATCTTGGAATTACAGGACCACATTATACTATCGGTGCAGCTTGTGCCGCTGGAAACTTGGGAATTATTCAAGGTGTTCAACAACTTCTTTTAGATGAAGTTGATGTTTCACTTGCTGGTGGAGTTTCAGAATCAACTGAGACTTTTGGAATTTTTGCAGCTTTTAAAGCGCAGGGAGCTCTTGGGCATCATGAAGATCCAGCTCTGGCCACTCGTCCGATGGATCTTGAGAGAAATGGAATTGTCGTTTCTGAAGGTGGAGCGATTTACGTTCTTGAAAGACTAAGTGATGCTAAAAAAAGAAATGCGAAAATCTACGCTGAGATTATTGGTTACCACACAAACAGTGATGCCAGTGACTTCGTTCTTCCAAACACTGAGCGACAAATTGAATGTATGAAGATGGCGATTAAAAAAGCTGGTCTTGAGCCATTTGATATCGACATCGTGAATATGCACGCGACTGGAACAACTCAGGGAGATATCCAAGAGTGCCAGGCGATTGCAGGATTATTTGGTGAATCAAAAACAACTTATATCAATGCAACGAAAGGATTCATCGGACATGCGATGGGTGCGGCCGGAGCACTTGAGCTTGCTGGGAACATTCCATCATTTACTGATGGCTACGTTCACCCATGTAAAAAAATCGACAACCTTGACCCACAATGCGCGATTCCTAATCTCGTGAACGGTGAAAAGGTTGCTCATAATGTAAAAACTATTCTTAACAACTCATTTGGGATGTTAGGGATTAACTCAACTTTAATTGTTAGAAAGTACTCATAAGGGAGAAGACAAATGGTAACAAATGCAGAAGTTCGCTCAAAAGTTTTAGACATTATCGCAGACATCGCTCTGGATGACGATGTAACGACAATTAAAGATGACGTTGCTCTAAGAGAACAACTTGATCTTGATTCAATGGATTTTTTAGACATCGTAATGGAACTAAAAAAGCGCCATAAAATTGAAGTTCCTCAAGAAGACTACCCTCGCCTGGCGAGCATGGCATCTTGCGTGGAATACCTTGGACCGAAATTTAATCAGTAATTAGTAAGAGAAAATATGAGTCACGAAAAAGTTGATTGTGTGATTATTGGTGCGGGAATGTCGGGACTAGCTTCCGGCATTCGTTTGTCTATGTACGATAAGAAAATTCTTATCGTTGAAAAGCACACAATCAGCGGTGGCCTTAACTCTTATTACTCTCGTGGGAAACGTAAGTTCGATGTTGGGCTACATGCTCTAACGAATTTCGTAAACCCATCTGATCGTGGGAAGCCTTTTAATAAACTGATGAAGCAGCTGCGTATTCCTTACGAGGAATTCAAACTG
This sequence comes from Bacteriovorax sp. PP10, assembly GCF_035013165.1. Taxonomy (NCBI): domain Bacteria; kingdom Pseudomonadati; phylum Bdellovibrionota; class Bacteriovoracia; order Bacteriovoracales; family Bacteriovoracaceae; genus Bacteriovorax; species Bacteriovorax antarcticus. Next base: position 12,230 of record NZ_JAYGJQ010000004.1, on the reverse strand, counting down.
TCTCCACAGAATTATTCACTGATTCAGTTTCCTGATCAAAAATTAAAATTCACTAACGACATTGAAGTTCTGACTGCTGAGGTCGCTGATAAATTTCCATCACAGATTGATGGGTTTATTGCACTCTTATCTCACATCAGAAACTTCGATGAAGTGAATTTGAATAATGAAACAGTGATGGCAAAAACTGTGGTGAAGAACTTCATTAAAGATGACTCTCTTGTAGAGATGATCTTTTGCCCGCTTCTAATTTATGGAAGTGCCTGGGAAAATGACATGGATTTTTCTCAGTTTGTGATTATGTTTAAGAGTATCTTTCTGGAAGGGTTTTCTCGTCCTGAAGGTGGTGTTCGCACTATTTTAGATATTCTCATTAAGAAGTTAGCTGATGCGGGCGGAGAGATTCGTTACAAATCAGAAGTCACTCGTATTATTACGAAAAATAATAAAGTTGTTGGAGTTGAACTTAATCACAATCAAATTATTGAGTGTGATCAGATTCTCTCTTCAATGGGTCTGCCTGAGACTTATGGCGTGGTTAGTGAGTTTGAAAACTTAGATCACCCGGCCACAGGAAAACTTTCATTTTGTGAAAGCATTTTAATTACGGATAAAAAACCTAAGGAATTAGGTCTAGATGCGACGATTATTTTTTATAACAATCGTCCTGAATATCTCTATCAAAAACCGACGACACTCTTTGATCGCGAAAGTGCCGTTGTATGTTTCCCGAATAACTTTAAATACGAAAACTTCCAGGATGATTATTCTGAAGGAGTTCTTCGTGTCACAAACATCGCAAACTTTGATTTATGGAATGACCTGAAGTCTTCAGAAGATAAAGCTCAGTACCGTGAACAAAAAGAAGTGGTTTGTGCCAACGCCATTGAGATTTTAAAGAAGTGTGGATTGTCTTCGGACTACCAGATGATGTTTAAAGATATTTTCACGCCGACCACTATCAAGCGCTACACTCAGCACTTTGATGGAACAGTTTATGGGTCTACAGATAAAAGCAGAAATGGGAAAACTCCTATTGATGGTCTTTATATTTGCGGGACTGATCAGGGCTTTTTGGGAATTGTGGGCTCGATGCTCTCAGGGATTTCAATGGCCAACCTTCATGTGCTTCAAGGTGACTTAAAATGAAATTTAAAAATGTTGTGATTGAGAGTTTCGGGTACGACCTTTCTGATAAGAAAGTTTCGTCTTCTGACATTGAAACACGACTTGAATCTCTTTATACAAAACTAAAACTTCCGGAAGGAAGATTAGAGTTAATGACAGGAATATCAGAACGTAGAATGTGGGAGCCTGGGACAAAACCAAGTGACCTCTCTACTGCTGCTGCAAAAAAGTGTTTAGCTAAATCTAAAATTAAAGCAAGTGACGTGGATTTATTAATTCACGCTTCTGTTTGTAGAGATTTTTTAGAGCCAGCTACTGCTTCTGTTGTTCACGCCAATCTTGGTCTTTCAAGAAGTGCGATGATTTTTGATTTATCCAATGCATGCCTTGGTGTAATTAATGCTATCGTGGTTGCAGGAAATATGATTGAGTCTGGGCAAATTAAGACAGCACTTATTGTTTCGGGTGAAAATGGTGGTCCTCTACTGGAAAATACTGTTGATGAACTTTTAAACAATCCCAAAATTGATAGAAAAAATATTAAAAAATATATCGCGAATCTTACGATTGGATCGGCGGCAACAGCGATCATGATTACGCATAAAGATTTATCTCCTGACTCACCTTCTGTTTTAGGTGGCGCTGTAGAGACGGATTCAAGTGCAAATCATTTATGTCGTGGAGATGGAAACACTCACTCACTGGTTATGGAAACAGACTCAGAAGAGTTGTTGAAGTATGGAGTGGCGTTAGGTCAGTCGACTTGGCAGAAGGCCCGTTCGAATCTTGGATGGGAAAACAAAAACGTTGATTTCGTTTTAACTCACCAGGTGGGAACGGCCCATGAAAAATTATCTTTAGAATCATTAGAATTAAATAAAATTAAAACATTCAGGACTTACCCGTTTTTAGGCAACACAGGATCAAGTGCTCTTCCGATCACGTTGATGATGGCCGATGAACAAGGACTAATTAATAAGGGCGAAAATATCGCACTTCTAGGAATTGGTTCAGGACTTAGTTCGATTATGTTAGGAGTAAAGTGGTAATGACTACGCAATTGCAAGTTCCCAATGACCTTAAAGGCGAATACCCTTTTAATCCTCACTTTCATATGGTTGAAAAAGAAAGTCTACACTACGTTGATGAAGGCCAGGGTGAACCATTAGTTATGCTTCACGGGAATCCGACATGGTCGTTTTTCTACCGTAACCTTGCTAAGTATTTTTCACAACACAATTATAGAGTCGTGATCCCTGATCATATTGGGTGTGGGCTTTCGAGCAAACCTCAGGAGTATGACTACACACTTGAGCATCACATAACGAACACTCTTTCTTTAATTGAAAAATTAAATTTAAAAGACATCACTTTAATCGTTCACGATTGGGGTGGAGCTATCGGGATGGGAGTTGCGACTCGTAGACCTGATTTAATTAAGAAGATTGTTGTGATGAACACGGCAGCTTTCAGATCAATGGAAATCCCTTGGAGAATTAACATCCTTAGAAATCCAGTGGGAGAATGGTTCATTAGATCATTTAATGGTTTTGCTCTTCCTGCTACTACGATGGCAGTGATGAAGCCGCTTCCTCCTGAAGTTAAAAAAGGATTTGTTTTACCTTATAGTGATTATCAATCGAGAATTGCGACAGCGAAATTTGTCCGCGATATTCCAATGAATGATAAGCACCCTACTTATAAAACATTAGCGGGAATTGAAGAGAAATTAAAAACTCTTAAAGTTCCGGTTTTAATTCTTTGGGGTGAAAAAGACTTTTGTTTTACAACGAACTTTCAAAAGCGTTGGATGGAATTTTTTCCAAAAGCAAAAGTGAGAACATGGCCGGATGCTGGACATTATCTGGTTGAGGACAAAACTGCTGAAGTTATTAATGAGATTGAAATCTTTTTAAAAGAGTAGTGAGTCAATATGAACATCGCTCACCGCTTAACTGAAAATGCTAAACTCTTCCCCGATAAAGTTGCGGTGAAGGTTCCTCATTTCAATAAAAAAACAAAAGTTTATGAATATGAGAGTTTAACTTTCAGAGAGCTTGATGTGCGCTCGAATAAATTTGCGACGGGCCTTCAGAAGCTTGGATTGCAAAAGGGTGACAAGACTCTCCTATTTCTTCGCCCTAGTCTTGATTTTTCTGCCATGACGTTTGCACTCTTTAAACTGGGAGTTGTTCCGGTTTTTATCGATCCGGGAATGGGTAGAGAGAATTTATTAAAATGTATTAAAGAATGTGCTCCGGTTGGTTTAATTGCTGAAAAGGAAGTTCATTTTATCCGCATGCTTTTTAGAAGCACGTTTAAGTCAGTTCGTTTTAATGTAACGAATGGCAAGCGCACTTGGGGTAAGATGATTTCGATTTCTAAGATGAAAGCAGAAAGAACACAGCTCTTTAAGAGTGTGCATTTTTCTCCTGACGATCAGGCAGCGATTTTATTTACCTCTGGTGGAACGGGCGCTCCTAAAGGAGTGGTCTACTCTCACAATATTTTTGATCAACAAACAAATATTTTAAAAGAGCTTTATAGCTTAACTCCGGATGATATTGATCTTCCCGGCTTTCCGCTATTTTCTCTTTTTACGATTGCCATGGGAATGACGAGTTGTATTCCTGATATGGACCCAAGTAAACCGGGCCAGTGTGATCCGAAAAAACTTTATCAAAACATTGTCGACAACAAACCGACTTTCATGGCCGGCTCTCCTGCTATTTGGGAGCGTGTCGCTGATTATTGTTCACAAAATGGATTAACACTTCCGAGTGTCAAATACCTGGTGATGTTTGGAGCTCCGGTTTCAACACTTATTCACAAAAAGTTTAAAGCGATTCTTCCGAACGGAACGACTTATACACCTTATGGTGCAACTGAAGCTCTTCCGGTCAGCAATATCAGCGGAGACTTTATTTTAAAGAACACGGTTCTTCTTTCTGAAAATGGAAAAGGGACATGTATTGGTAAAGTTGTTCCGGGAACTGTTGTTAAAATTATTAAGATCACTGATTCAGTGATTGATCAGATGTCAGACGCTAAAGTTTTACCAATCAATGAGATTGGAGAAATTATTGTTAAAGGACCTACGGTCACAAAAGAGTATCTTCATCTGCCAGAAAAAACTCGTGAAGCAAAAATCTATGAAGGCCAGGAAGTTTGGCATCGTATGGGCGACATGGGATTTTTTGATGAGAATCAAAATCTTTGGTTTTTAGGTCGCAAGGCCCATAGAGTGGAAACACGCGAAGGGATGATGACTCCTATTTCATGTGAAGCGATTTTTAATAAACATCCTGCAGTCAAAAGATCGGCACTTGTTGGTCTTGGAGTTTTAGGAAAACAAACTCCGGCGATTGTTGTTGAAAGAAAAGATGGCCAGTTTTTATCCGGGAAAGAGCGTTCAATTTTTGAGAGTGAGCTTTTATCACTTAGTAAGAAGTTTCCTCACACGGCCAATATTCATAAGGTCTATTTAAGTAAACATTTCCCCGTCGATGTCCGTCACAATATCAAAATTGACCGCACCAAACTAAAAGAAGAGATTGAAGGCCATGAAATCAACTAAAGTTCTCGTCACAGGTGCAGGTGGATTTTTAGGTGGGTATATTGCCCGCGATCTTCTGGCAAAAGGTTATGAGGTTTATAGTTTTTCAAGAAGCACTTATCCTGCTTTAGAAAAAATGGGTGTGGTTCAACGTCAGGGTGATTTATCGAAGTACGATGATGTTGAAGCTGCTCTAGAGGGAATGGACGCTGTTATTCATACTGCTTCTCAAGTGGGCATGTGGGGACGCTACGAAGACTTTTATAAAACCAATGTGACTGGGACTGAAAATATTATTAAGGCCTGTCACAAATGGCATATCAAAAAAATGGTTTATACCAGCACACCGAGTGTGGCGTTTGGCGAAGAAAGTCTTTGCAATGCTAATGAGTCGATTGATTATCCAGATAGATATTTAAGTATGTACGCTGAGACCAAAGCGATTGCTGAGAAAATGGTGATGCTGGCCAATGGCGGATCACTCTCGACTGTGGCGATTAGACCGCATCTTATTTTTGGTCCTGGAGATCTGAATCTGGTTCCACGAGTTGTCGAAGCGGCCAAAAAAGGAAAATTAAAAATCATTGGCGATGGTGAAAACCTGGTTGATGTGACTTATGTGGAGAATGCTTCCTACGTTCATGTGTTAGCACTTGAAGAGTTGTCTCCAGACTCTCCTATTGCCGGCAAGGCGTATTTTTTAGGACAGGGGCCGATCAAGTTATGGGATTTCACGAATGAGCTTTTAAAGCGCTCTGGAGAGAAACCTGTGACGAAGAAGATTTCGTTTAAGCTTGCTTACTTTATCGGGTTTATGATCGAGATGGTTTTAAAGCTGATTGGGAAGTTTGATGTACACCCACCAATGACGAGGTTTGTGGCCTTGCAATTGGGGAAATCCCATTACTATAATCATAGTAATATTGAACGTGATTTAGGATACAAACCTAAGTTTTCTATTGAAGAAGGATTAGATCGGTTGTTTGCTAAGAAATAAATACAGTATTAGCAATTTTCCAGGAATTGCATCGGATTTTTTTCAAACTCTTTATAATTATCAAATGTAATCATTATTAGTTTTGCTTCAGGGAATTTAGCTTTAAATTTCTCTAGACCTTTTTGTGACTTTTTACGTCCACTTTTTACTTCTATGCCGTAAAGTTTTCTTCCTTTTTTTAAAACAAAATCAACTTCATCACTACCCTCACGCCAATAATAAAGAGATTCATCAGTTCGAACCAACTGTGCCCCAACAACTAGCTCAAAGACTCGGCCTAACTCTTCCTTTTTATACTCATCTAATATTTCTAAATAATAGAGGCAAGGTGCCAGAGGTAATATTTTTGGCGTTGATGATTTAGTGATAATTTTTTTAGCTGAATATTTTTCTAATACCTTAACGAGAAAAGCTCCTTCGTAGAGACTTAAATAATATTTGATAAGCTCAGTGTTGCCCTTATCCTGAAGCTGTCCTAAAAGTTTTGTGTAACTGATTTCTTGGGCAGGATAAGACATAATTATTTCGAAGGCCTGCTTGAAGAGTGCCGGACTTTTTACAGCATGATATTGTAAAATATCCTTTTCAATGACCGTTAGGATGATTGATTGCTTAACATATTTTGCCCAATCATCTTTATCTTTGAAATTGTAAGAGCCTGGATAGCCTCCAAATTTTAAATAGTCTTCAAATGATAAACCGTAGCCCTTTTCCGATTCTTCGTGATTCCAGTGATAGGCCTTATGAAGCTGAAATCTTCCAGTTAAACTTTCTGTTAAACCTTTTTGAATTTCTAACGAGCTTGATCCGAGCAATATACAAGGGAATTCTTTTTTATTTCTTTTATCTTCATCCCATAATTTTTTTATGACTGCTGACCAATTCTCGCACTTTTGAATTTCATCAATCACGAGTATTTTTTTTTCACTTCGCGCTTTTGACCATATTTCTAATATCCAATTCGAAGTGGCATTGAATACTTCGTCAGCACTATAAAAAAGAAACTTATCAGGATGATTCTCTTCGAGATATTTCAAAACAGTAGTAGTCTTTCCCACTTGTCGTGGCCCAATAATTACTTGTAAAAGACCATTTTTAAGCGCCAATGATTCGCTCAGTTTGGTTGTAAAATCTAAATTTATAAGTGTCTTCATTTTGATAGCATATCCTATCGTTTTTGATAGGTCAACCTATCAAAACAAAAAACTCCACGTAAGACATTGAATTTTAAGAGTAATGTTGTAATGTACATCATGACACATTATAGATTCTTATTAAGAAGTAAATAAATTATACCGATAAGTGTTCATGAAAACGCTCGGCCTTTTATTATTAATTCTTGGATCGCTTAATTCAACACACGCATCATGTGTGAATAATCCCCAAGACCAGCCAGGTGCTACTCTTCCTGCTCTTTCAGGAAAACTCGTTTATCATTCATATGAAAACTATAGCGATGGAAGCTCACAACTTTTTCTCTATGATTTCTCGGAAGGCAAACTGACTCAACTAAGTAACAAAGCTTGGGGAATCACTGATCCCATGAATGCCAACATCTCTCCCGACGGTAAATCAATCGTCTTCATGGGAAAACAAAAAAATACCTGGAACGTTTACACTTGGGAATTTGGTTCAGATAAATCTCCTACGAACTTAACAAATTCATCCGGTGAAACAAAAAACGAAGATCCAAAATACTCTTTCGATGGCAAAAGCATTCTCTATAAAAGTAATGGCGACATTATGAAAATGGATTTGAAAACTAAAGAGACTATCAACCTCAATAAGGGTGATAACAAAGTTGAAAATGCGATGTCTTATCCATCAGTCGATGGAAACGTCATCTATTTTACCAAAGGTGCTTATGGTGAATCTGGTATTTATCAAAAAGATTTGAGAACTGGAGTGACTTGCCCTTTTAGTGTAGAGCCTGGGGTCAGCAACTATTATCCTATCGTTCGAGATGAAGACACTGTCTTCTTTACTAAATGGATTAGTGCCAATGTTAGAAATGATCAACTCTATTTAAAGAAAACTACGCCTTCTGCTAAACCTGTTGAACTTTCTATAAATGATTGTATGGCCAATAACTCTGATGCAGCTCCAGTGGGTGCGGATCAGGTGATATTTTCAAGCACGAGCAAAGGTAAAGGCTATCAACTTTACTTAGGTGATATCAATACTGGAAAAAGATGGAACTTAGATTCTTTAGGTTTGAATACAGGTGCAAAAAATAAACTGGGTGCTCATTATCATGCAGACCCAACGGCCACTTCCAAAACGATAGTCTCTACTCTTATATCAAAAGACAAACCAGCAAAGGCCTCTTCAACGGAAGAGTCAGGGCTCATCGCCGACTATGCTTTCGATGGTAACCCTGGTACTCGCTGGGGCAGCATTGAAGGCCCGGAAGCTGGCACTCAATGGATCAGCGTAGACCTTGGTGAGAGCCGCACTATTAAAGGTGCCACACTCAACTGGGATGCTGCTGCGAAATCTTATGAAATTCAAGTTTCAGATGATGAAGAAAACTGGACGACGATTTACTCTACAACCGATGGGCATGGTGGTGTAGTTCAATTGGACCTTTCTGGGAAAGGTCGGTATGTCAGGATGAAAGGCTCAGAGAAACTCACGCAGTGGGGTTATTCATTGAGTGAGTTTCAAGTCTGGGGTTATTAATTAGAATTCTATATATAGTCAGTATCATTCTTAATTGAGTTTAGTTTTAATGATTCTTGAATTAAAGATATTAGCTCTTTTTTTCTATAGACAAACAAAGGAATCACACATGTATTTATATCATCGAACTTAGAATGAAACTTTAGAAAAACAAGTGGTCCAATTTTAAACTTCGTTACTCTTGCTATTTTATTCCACTCAAAGATTGTGCCAATACTGACACCAACAGCGTTGCTCGAAATTACAACTTTATAAAAAATCACCAGCAATCCAACAAATATAATTATGATATCTAATCCTTCTAAAATTGGATTTTCTTTTAAATAATTAGAAAAACCAACTTCATAAATCTTGCTTCCGACTATCATTGCCTGAAGTGAAAAAAGTATAATCATCCAAAATATGAATCTAACTCTAAATACCTTCATTCTCTTCCTATAAAACCCATTACGGATCCAATATGCCATTTTTTAATATTCTTGCTGCCAAATTAGATGTTACACCTTGTTCAACAAGCAATAAAACCATAAAGAAGAAATGATTTGTAATGAGACATAATAACAATAAAATACTTGAGGGTATAATATATAGAAAAGTTGCCAAACGCTTACTTCTAACTTTACCTTTATAGTTTTTCAGATAAGGCCATATCGAAAAAACCTTAGTGCCTACTGCAAATAAAGATAAAAATCTAAACAAATGAAAGGTTTCTATTATTTCTAGAATATTCATTTTTTACCAAATGTTAAGAATCGGTTCCAACACACTTTCCTTGTTATAATGTGGCAAGGAAAGTGTTGGATTTTATCTACATCATAAGTAAGCTTCGTTGTAATGCCATTTGGATGATTTAAATAAATTATTTATTCAAAAATAACTACCAAATCAATATGTATAATATTTTTAATCTACATAGATTTTATTCAAACTGAATCAACAACTCTACATGTGTCAATATAAACAATTTGTTCAGCATCCAACATTAATCTCTCATATTTCCCATACTCGATAGAGTATTCTATTAAATATTTAGCAATTGTTCCTAATACAATTTTTCCATTAAATTTAGGAATGACTGAGTCCTTACCTATGAAAGAAGAATTATATGTTAATTTTTTGCATAAAATGCTTAACTCTTCTGGGTTATTTTCTAACTGAGGACCAATTATTTTATAATAAGAAACCCCATCTATTTTTCTTTCAATAATATTTTCTATTTTTTTATTTTGATTGAACAAGTTATAAGAGAAGCCAACATTTTGATCTATTGCACTTTGAAAAGTTGGAAATAGCTGATCTCCTTCATTCATATTAAACAAGACTCTATTTATCTCTCTCCAATTTCCAGGTGAAGACACATGTATGCTTTGCCTTCTTTCCCAGTAATCTTTCCATGCTTCAGAATCTTTAGGTAACAAGTATATTGAATTTCCAACTTTCTGGTTAACTTTTAATTTTCTTAATGCTCCCCAAAGAGTCTCAAAAGAATCTTGAACTTGACCTAAAACTAATGAGTCAATATTTCTTTTCTTATTTATTTTGACTGACTTGATATTACTTTGTATTGAATCAATAATAAATTTCTTAACAATACTTTTTCTTACTTCGTTAGTTTCATTCAGTGAATAAACTTCCCATGAAGCTGCAGAAATCCGAGGATCTGTATTTGCCATTAATGGGATGAATGAAGTCAAAGATTGATGCTGAGAAAGCTCCCTATTAAGCTGACTTTCTTTTATTGTTTGATAAGAAATTATAACTCCAGTAATTGAAACAAAACAATACATTGAAAACTGGGCAAATGCTGATATTTTTTCCCACAAAGATTTATTTTCTTTCATACTAACTAATACCTTAAATAATTTAATTAAACTGAACTGGCATTACTTTGTATACATCTCAAGATTCATTTTTTCTTTACCTCTGCACCTTATTAGAACTTCACCAATATCGATTTCATGTGAACTTATTAAGTGGCAAAGTAGTTCTATGTAAAAATGATCTTGAATCATTAACAAATTCTGGAAACGACGAGATAAGCACGTCACGATAGGAACACGCGAAAGTTAAAAATGCCGTCTTTGTTAAAAAAACGGTCATAGCGTTGTTTTAATTTTTTATGTGTCGGTGACACCAAGTAAACCAATACTGGCAACGAGAATCCTGCTTAGAGCTTATCTACTGACTTCTTAAAACCTTACGAATAAAATTATAATAAATTAACATTCGTCGATAAGATAAATTATCTTCTTTCCCAATAATCTCCCCTCCCCACCATGCTTCGATTTCGTGTATAACTTTTGGTCCCAGCCCGGACGGTTGATATTTATATTTTTCTCCATTAGACATTTTAAAAATCAATACTTGAGAATAAGGTGTTTCAAAATATATTGAATCTACTTCATGTAACTTAATCTCTTTGTAACGATTACTATTTAAATAAATAATAAAAACATCTTTATAAAATTCATATTTAATCTCTTTACTGGCAACAATTTCTTTTAATGCATAATAAACAGGCACAATCAACACCATGCTCATACACGACATATATAATCGCTGAACAGACAACTCGCTAATCATTGCTGCATAAGCTAGAATTAATGCTGCTCCCAGAAAAAAGAAAAAGATAAATATGAAAAATATTTTTTTCATTTTGCAACCTTACAAACTTTAGGACAATAATTACTACCAGATAATATTGCAAACTGCTCTAATGAACTAATTCCTGCACCGATCCCAATTCCGCCTATAGCAGATCCAATTCCACCAAGAAACGTTGTTCCTTCGGCTGCAACAGCTCCCCATGCAAAAGGAACTGTCCCAAAACCTGCCCCAAATGCAGCAAAAACTCCACCAGCAAATCCAGTTGCTGCCCCAAGTCCTGCATCAATAAACTTTCCAACCCAGCACTTGGCATCAGAGCCTTGATAACCAGTAATTCCCCCAACAACGCCTCCCACTATACCAACAACAATAACGGCTGGTATCTTTCCAGAAGGGTCTGTTGAAAAAGTCGAATTGTTTTTAACATATCTATATACATTTGCATCGCCACCATTAAATCCAATTGGATCAACAGCGATAAACCTCCCCATTCTTGGATCATAAAATCTTGCTCGATAATAATATTGAGATGTTTCCAAATCCCACTCTCTACCTGTATAGCCATAAGGCGATTGGATCATTGAACTAGGATTAATCTCGGCTCCACTACCGTTAAATACTTTCGTCTCTCCAAAAGCATTATAACTATAACTCTGAACTGTATTTCCACTTCCATCTGTCAGTGCCGTAATCGAACCTAACCCATCTGTATGATAAAAATACTTCTGACTTCCTTTCAACATCTCAACTGGCTCATCAATCCCCGGTCCATGAGTGAACTTCGCCTGAAGACTATCATTATTATCAAACTCTAATAAAATATCTTCATTATCATAAACATACTTCCTAACCACCCCATTAGAATCCTTCATAATCCTTCTTCCCAAAACATCATAAATATAAGTATGAGTCTTAAGTGTCCCGGAATTCTCCGTCAAATGCTCAGTCACAAACTGAAGCTTATTCTCATAATCCCAAACATACTTATGAGTGTACCCAGATTGCTTGTTAACTTTCTTAACCAAGTTCCCGCTATCATCATGAGTGTAAGTATATTTATCATCTTCAACAATTCTATTATTGTTGTCATAAACATTGTTCACCGCCTGACCATTCTTTTTCAAACGATTCCCAAGGTTGTAGTGTTCACAAAAAAACTTCCTCTTCATCTACCGTATTCCAATCCGCATCTTTTTCTTTTTATCATCTCATGCTTTTCGAGTAAGCACATAACTATTTCTCGTTCTTTCATTCTTTTTT